>JANNRO010000475.1:0-2072 GCA_031401505.1 Planctomycetia bacterium | reverse complement strand
CGCACGGTCGTCACCGACGCCGCGGGCGAATTCGTCGTGGAACAGGTCGCTCCGACGAGCGTCCACGTGGTTGCGAAGGACGCTGCGGGCCAGAAGATCGGCGAGTCCTCGGTCTACGTGCCGCCGAATGGGGAGGTCCCTTTCGTCGAGGTCGTGGCGGCGGGTACCCGGGCGAAGCTCCGAGTCGTCGTCGTCGGGTCCGACGGGGTGCCGCGCGCGGGGGTCACGATCGAGGCGTACACCGTGCATGGCGCGGGGGAGTCCCCGGGGAAGGCAATCACCGACGCGCAGGGCGTCGCGACGCTCGACAAGCTGCCGCCGCGCCGGACGTGGGTGCGAGCGCTGCCGACCGACGCGCTCGGCGCGGACGCGACCGTCGAACTCGCCGACTCTCCGTCGACGGAGCTGACGCTCAGGCTTGCGACCGGTGTGATCGCCGGGCGCGTCGTCCGTCTGGACGGAACTCCCGTTCGTCAATCGCTCGCGTTGACGCGTTGGAAGCGGTTTACCTCGGCGGGCGGAGTCCACCAGGGGATGTCGTTCCCGGTCGGGCCGCAGGCGGAGACCGACGCCGACGGACGGTTCCAATTCAACGGCGTAGGCGAGGGCCCGTATACGATCCAGCCGGAGCTCTCCCGCGCGAGCCGCGTGCTCGGGAACCAAACCGAGCTGCGCGCCGGTACCTTGAACATCCGCCTCGTCGTCGTTTCCGCCGAGGAGTCCGACGCGCTCCGGCTCGTGCTCGATCTCGGCGACCGCGTGACCGGAGCCGCGCCTGACGCGGATCGGGGGGGCTTGAAGGCTTTGTGTCGCTTGCAAGGTGCCGCGGACTCCGAGTCGGCTGTCGTCTATGTCATGCCCGTTCCGGGAACGCCGGGCCGGTATCAGTCCACCGCGGGTCTCGTGCCCGGCGTGTACGACGTCGAGTTGGAAGTGGACGGGTTCCTGCCCGCGCGCGCCACGGGCGTTCGTGTTGGCATCGGGGGAGAGAAGACGGTCGCCCGCGTGCCCCTCGACCGCGGCGGCCGGGTCGAGGGGAAGGTCGTCGCCGCCGACGGCTCGCCGGTCGTCTTCACCCGGGTCACGTGCGGAGCCCGATCGACGTACACCGAGCGCGACGGGACCTACAAGGTGAGCGGGTTGTCGGACGGGATGATCGATGTGACGGTCTCGGGACGTCTCGTCCGAACGGCGACGAAGCGCGTGGATGTCGTGGCCGAGACTCCGGCCCGGGCCGATTTCACCGTCGAGACCGCGGGCGGCGTGTCGGTGTCGACCGCGGGACGAGCGCGGCCCACGCGTTCGATCGTGCTGAGGCTCGTCTCGACCGAGGGTGTGGACGCTCTGTCCATCGAGGAGAAGGCCTCGAAGATCGAAGAACGCTTCGAGGAATCCGACGCCCAGGGTTGGTCGCTGGGTCCCGTCGCGCCGGGTCGCTATCGCCTCGAGGGGACGTGGGACGGCGTCGCGTTGCCGCGAAAGGACATCGAGGTCAAGGACCGCGAGACCGCCCGCGTCGAAATCGCCCCGCCGTAGCGGGCGCAATGACGCCCGGTGTACGCAGCTGGACGTCTGATGCCTTGCCGAGCGCCCGACAACCTTGGACATGTCCGCCCCGTGTGACCGCGTGGGACTCCGGCTACGATCCCGCGCTCGGGGTACTTCTCATGACTCGCGCTGTGCCCGTCTTCGTGCTGCTCGTCGTCGTCGGAGGGGCGACGTGGTGGGTGCTTGCTTCCTCGCGGAAGTCGGTCATCGTCATCGAGTGCCCGGCGGAGAGACCGGGCACTCCGGATGCGGACCGGCCCTCCGAATTGGCGGCGGGAGCAGCGTGTTCGACTCAGAATCGCGGGGAGGTATCGGGGTCGCCGACTACGACCGCTGCTGAAATCGTCACGCCCACTGCTCTCGTCGACGAGGCCACTAGGGCACCCGCGAAAGGATCCCTCCTCGTGCGAGTGCTGCATGCGGATGGAACCCCAGTCCCCCGGCGTCCGTCATGCTCCGCACGAAGCAGAGCGGATCGCGCAACGCAACGGCAAGGGACGGACGGGCGATGTTCTCCACGAACG
>JANNRO010000474.1:0-12938 GCA_031401505.1 Planctomycetia bacterium | reverse complement strand
CCTGTCGGAGAAAGCTCGTCGCGAGCCCGACGAGACCGAAGCGAGGCCGAAGAGCACAGGCCGAAACGCCCGAGGCGGGTTCCTATCCCTTCGCAGGGCGTTTCGGCCGAGCAATTCGGCTGCAGCGAGAGGATCGTCGGGCGTAGCAGAGCGCTTCTCCGACAGGCTCCCAGCGCGGACGGTACGTGGCTCGCGCGAGGGCGCGGCTCGCCCGACGATGACGGCGTCCGGTCCAAAACCGACGCAGAAGGGCGAACGCGGTTCGCATCCTCGCCCGCAGACGCGCGACACCTTCCGCAGGTTCGTACGACGTTTTTACAGAACCACACCCCGCGCGCCACGTACTAGAGTACATGCGAACCGCCGGCCCCCGATCGAGTCCAATGCGTACGGAACCGAACGAAACTCCGAACGGCCGTGACGCCGACCTCGATCTCGTCGAGGCCTCCCGTCGCGGCGTCCCGGGGGCGTTCGACGCCCTGGTCCGTCGCCACGAGGAGCGCGTCGCGCGCCTCGCGACCCGGATTCTCGGGGACGCCGACGCCGCCCTCGACGCCGCGCAGGAGACCTTCGTCCGAGCGTGGAAGGCCATCAAGACGTTCGCGGGCGACGCCCTGTTCTCGACCTGGCTGACACGGATCGCGATCAACCAGTGCCGCAACGAGTTGCGCCGCCGACGTACCGTGAAACACACCCAACCCCTCTCCCTCGACGCACCGAGTTCCGGACGATCGCATTCCGACCGATCGGGGGGCGCCGATGCCGAGTCGGCCCTCGTGAACGGGCTCGCGAGCCTCGCGCCGTCCCCGTACGAGACGGCCCGAGGCCACGAAGTGGAGTCGGCCCTCTCGAGCGCACTGGCCGAGATCGACGAGGAAGCCCGCGAAGTGCTCTTGCTGCGTGACGCCGAATCGCTGTCCTACGAAGACATCGCGGCAATTCTCGACGTCCCCGTCGGCACGATTCGCAGCCGACTCCATCGCGCCCGCAGCGACCTCCATCGTCGAATGGCTCCGGTGCTCGCGGGCTCGCAGCCGAGCGACGCGCACGGCGACACGGCGCCCGCATGACTTCCCGCGTGACCTCCGGGGGCGAGCAACACCCGGACGGAGTTCATCCCAACGACCTCGCGGTCCTCTACGACCTCGTGGACGGTCGATTGGCTCCGCGCGCCGAGGACGAGGTCCGGCGTCGACTCGACGACGAACCCGACTTGAAGCGGACCCACGACGAAATCGTCGAACTGCGATCGCGACTCGCGGCGCTGCCCGTGCGGGCGCTTCCCGCCGACTTTCTCGAACGCGTGAGAGCAAAGGCGGGATTTCCAGCCGCCCCTCTCGCGGACGCATCGACCCACCATCCCGCGGCCCCCGTCGGTGTGTCGGACGCGGGTCCCGCCGTCGATTCGACGGCCGACCGTTCGTCCGCCGGAGGTGTGTCCGACCGGTCTGCGCGGCCGGTCGATGTAGGTGCAGCCGCTGGTGCCCCTCTCGCGAGCGTGCTTGCGTTCGCCCGCTATGCCTACGCCATCGCGGCGCTCCTCGTCGTCGCGCTGGGCGTCGCATTCTGGACGATGTCGGCACACGAGAACGAAGTCACGGTGCGGACCGAGTCGGCGCGCGGCGCATCGGACGCGACGGCGACGCCTCGCTCGGCGGGCTACGCCGCGGACGAGGTAGAGACTCGGAGTGACGCGAGCGGCAGCAAACTCGGCGGGGCCGAGTCGGGAACGCCCCGCTTCAATCCGTACGGCGCCGTGCCGGGTGGCCTGCGCGCGCCCTCGGACGATCCCAACGCGGAGCGTCCACCCGACGCGCCGATCCCGCTCGCGACAGCGACGGCGAAGTCGAAGGCGAGAGGTCGTGCAGACGAACCCGTCGGCGCCGCGAAGGCAGCCGCGCCGGCACCGCGAATCCCATCGTCCGACGCGGCGCCGGTCGACCCGACAGCCGAGAAGGCCGATCAATCGGTGAGCGACGATGAAAGCGGGGACGGGCGGCGCGAACGTCTCGCCGACGAAGGGGCGACCCGCGCCGGCCGAGCGCACGCCGCCGGAGTGGCTGCGAATGCCGACGACGACGTGATCATCGTCTACGCCGATTCGCTCGATGCCGCGCGAGCCGAGGTCGCCGTGTTGGTTGCCGACGCCCGCGCCGGGCTCGCGCTTGACGCGAGTCGGCTTTCGTCTCGACGTGCCGATGGTTCATTCACGCGCACCGACGCGAAGGACGCCGCTTCGAGCGCGATGGACGCGAACGACTCGGCCAAGCGACCGGCGCATCTCGGGGCCGCCCCCGCTGTCCCGACCCCCCCCGCTGTCCCGACCCCCCCCGCTGGCCCGACCACCGCGGCGCCCGCTGCCGCACCGTCGGCCGCCGTACCTACGGAGGGCACGCTGACGGAATCCGACGCGTCGGATGTGCCGCCCGCGAAGCTCGAATCGACGGTTCTAGGTGCGTTCGTCGTCGAACTCGACGAGGTCTCGTTCGTGCGGTTGTCGCGCTCGTTGCGACCGCTCGCGTCAGAGGACTTCGCCAAGGGGTCGGCGCAGACTCCCGAGTCGAGGCCCAGCGCGCCTCCGGCGCAGGCTCCCCAGTCGAAACCCAGCGCGCCTCCGGCGCGGGCGCCCGTGCCGAGGCCCGCATCCGGACCGATGCCCGACGCCGCGCCGATGCCGGAGTCGGCACCCCAACCCGTGGCTCCGCCGGCACCCTCCAGTCCCGCTGGCTCCGATCCATCGGGCTCCGATCCATCGGGCTCCAGGCCATCGGCCCCGTCGGCCCCGGGTACGCCGATCGACGCGCCCGAGCGTCCGGTTCCACCGGGCGAGGCCGCGTCGCTTCCGGTCGCGCGTGACACGGCGCCGACCCTCGTTCGGCGAGTCCGAATCGTCGTGCTCCCGGCTCGCTGATCGCGATACCCTTTCGCCGTATGAGCCGCTTCGTTCGAGTCGCCGCCGTCGTGCTCGCGCTCGGCGTCGGCTGGGGCGTCGCGTATTGCACGCGCCCTGCGCCGACCGCCCGTGTCGGTGCGCGGCCGGCCGCCGTCGAGCGCGCGGTGAAGGCGCTCGATCGATGGAGTCCGTCGACCCGCGACGACTTGGCGACGGCGCTGGCGTCGGCAGGGCCTCCTGCGAACTTCGATTCGCCTTGGCGCGAGGAATTGGAACTGGGAGCGCTCGTGCTCGCGGACGACCGCGCCGGCATCGAGGCGTTCGCGTCCGCGACACCGCCATCGCCCGCCCGCGCCCGGGCCCGCCTTCGGCTTGCCTTGGATGTTGCCGGCGACGAGCGACGAGCGATGCTCGGCCGGCTGCGCGCGACATACCCGGATTCCGCCGCCGCGCGCGTGTATGACGCCCGCGCCGGTCGGGCGTCGAAGTGACGCCGCCCGAACTCTCGACGTCGCGGAGCACGGGCCTTCGCGGCGAGCACCCGGTCGCGAGCGTACCGGGTGTCGGCGCTCGTCGTGCGGAGGTCTTCGCGAAGCTCGGTGTCGTGACGGTCGCCGATCTCCTGCGCCTCTCCCCCAAGCGATTCGAGGATCGGCGCCACGTCTCGCTCGCGTCGGAACTGGTACCCGGGCGACCCGCGACGTTCATCGGGCGCGTCGAGTCGTCGCGTACCGTCCGTGCGCGCGGCGGGCTCGTCATCGTCGAGGCGACGCTCGCCGACGACGCCGGGCGCGTGCGCGCGCGTTGGTTCAACCAGCCCTGGCTCCGGGACACGCTCGCGGTCGGCGCGCGCATCCTGCTTCACGGCGACGTGACCGCGAAGGGCGACACCCCCGAGTTCGAGTCCCCGGCCGTCGAACGCCCGCCGGCATCCGACGACGAATTGCATCCGGGTTGCCGCCGCCTCGTACCCGTCCATCCGACGACGGCGGGGCTCTCGGTCCAGGGCGTTCGGCGTGACGTGTGGTCCGCGCTCGGCGCACTCACCTCGCTCGACGACCCGCTGCCTCGCTCGGTGCGCGACGAAGTCGGGCTGCCGACCCTCCTCGAAGCGATCCGCCGAGTCCACTTTCCCGAGTCGTCCGACGACGCCGAGCGTGCGCGCAGGCGCCTCGCCTTCGACGAGTTGTTCGTCCACGAGATGCTGCTCGCCCGTCGCAAGGCCTCGCGCATGCGGAGCGCGGGGCCGGCGTTTCGATTCACGGGAACGCTCCATCGGCGCATCCGCGCGCGGTTTCCGTTTCCGCTGACGCCGGCGCAGAACCGCGTGGTCGCCGACCTCGCGCGCGATCTCTCCCGCCCCGTACCCATGAACCGGCTCCTGCAGGGCGACGTCGGCTCGGGCAAGACGGTCGTCGCCGCGTACGCCTGCCTCGCGGCGGCGGCGAACGGCTGGCAGTCGGCCTTCATGGCTCCGACCGAGGTGCTGGCGCGCCAACACGAAGCCACGCTCCGCTCGTGGCTCGCGGGTTCCGACGTCGGCATCACGGGCCTCTACGGCGGCGTCGGCGCGAAGGAGCGTCGCGAGGCGAGGGCGTCGATCGCGTCGGGCGAAGCGAAGATCGTCGTCGGCACGCACGCCGTCCTCTCGAAGGGCGTCGAATTCGCCCGCCTGGGCCTCGTGGTGGTGGACGAGCAGCACAAGTTCGGCGTCAAACAGCGCCGCGAGTTGGTCTCGAAGGGCCCGGTGGCGGGCGATCCCGGGGTGAACCAGCCCGGGACGGGTCAGCTGGCGACTCATTGCCTCGTGATGACGGCGACGCCGATTCCCCGCTCGCTGGCGCTGGTCGTGTTCGGCGACCTCGACTACTCGGTGCTCGACGGCAAGCCGCCCGGGATCGGCGCACGCACGACGTGGCTGGTCAAACCGGCCGACGGCGAGCGCGTGTTCACGCACGTGCGCGACGAACTGCGCCGGGGACGACAGGCCTACGTCGTCTATCCCCTCGTCGAGGAGTCCGAGACGCTCAGTCTGAAGGACGCGACCGCCGGGCACGCGGCCTGGACGCGCGCGCTGCCCGAGCGTCGGGTGGGCCTCGTGCACGGGCGACTGAAGTCGGCCGAGCGACTCGCGGTGCTCGACGCTTTTCGGCGTCGAAAGATCGACGTGCTCGTTGCGACCGTCGTCGTCGAGGTCGGGATCGACGTGGCCAATGCGACCGTGCTCGTCGTCGAGCACGCCGAACGTTTCGGGCTGTCGCAACTCCACCAATTGAGGGGGCGCGTCGGCCGCGGGGCGGCAGGGGGGCTGTGCGTCCTGATGGACCGGTCCGAGGGTTCGACCCCCGAGCGACTCCAGGTCCTCGAAGCCACCGACGACGGCTTCCGCATTGCCGAGGAAGACCTGCGTCTGCGAGGCGCCGGCGACTTCTTCGGCACGCGGCAGCACGGGGCGCCCGCGTTTCTCGCGGCCCGCCTCCCCGAGGATCTTCCGTTGCTCGCGAAGGCACGCGCCGCGGCGACGCGCCTTGTCGCACGGGGCGACGATTCGGTCGACCCGAGCCTCGTGGCGATGCAGGCCTGGGTCCGCGCCGAGGAACTTCGGATCGGAGATCCGGTTGCAGGGGGGTGACGCGTCCGTGACCTCCCCCCGGGACCTTCTTCTCGCCCGCCCGAGGGATGTCATGCTTCGCGCCATGTCCGCTGATCGTTCGATCCGTTCGACCCTTCGCCTCCTTCCCTGGGCGGCGATCGTGGCCGTCGCGATCGGATTCGGAACCCGATCGGTCGCCCGCGCGGACGACGATCCCACGCCGATCCCGCCGACGAAGCGACCGACGGAGAAGAGCGGGGGCTTCAAGTTCACGCCGCCCGACGCCCCGCCGGGTTCGGCGCCCGTTGCCCCCACGCCGCAAAAGGGCACGACTCCGAAGCCTCCGCCGGCGCCGACCGACAAGATTTCGGTCGCCATTCGCGGGCTTTCGACCTGGCCGGGACAGGACGGCGTGCGCGCGGCCGAGACGCTCCTCTTGGAGGGCCCCGACGCCGTCGAGGCCCTTCTGAACGCGCTGACGTCGGGTCCGGCGACGGTGCGCCCGGGCGCCGCGTGGGTGCTCGGAAAGACGGGCGGTCCCGAGCACGTGCCCGCGATCGTTCGCGCGGCCGTCGATCGATCCAACGGCCAGCGCATCGAGACGTTTTTCGAGGCGGCCTGGGAACTCGACGCGGCGCTCACGAAGAAGTGGCTCTTCTCGTTTCTCTCGCTCGAACGCCCGGTGTTCCGCACGCGCGCGACCGAATTCCTGGGCGAGCGAATCACGCCGGAGGACCGTCCGCGCATCGACCTGCTCTTAAGCGCCGGCACGAAGTTCAGCGGCGTTCGGATCGCCGGGCTGGAACTGCTCGCCCGCACCCGAATGCCCGATGCGGCCGAGAAGGTGATCGCGACGCTCGGCGACCCGTATCCCGAAGTGGCCAAGCGCGCGGCGACGATCCTCGCGACGCTCGACGACGAAGCGGTCACCAAGCGGTTGAACGTCATCGTGCGCGAAGGTGACGTCCGCGAGCGCTCGTACGCGACGCTCTCGCTCGTCGAGGGCTGCCGGTTGTCGCGCGTCAACCGATTCGAGCCCGCGTCGATCGTCGGCCTCGCGGGGCGCCGCGGATTGCTCCATCCCGACCGGCTGCCCCGCTCGGCGTCCGCCATCGGCCTCGCGTGGGGTGCGCTCGATTCGACCGAGCCCACGATCGGCACGTTGCTCGACTCCGACGTCATCTCGGTGCTCATCGAGACCGCGGGCGGCGATCACTTCCTCGACTACGACGCCGTCGTCGAGCCGATCTTCACGGCGCTTCGCCGCCTGTCCGGTCTCGACCTTCCGCCGACGGCCAAGCCTTGGGCGCAGTGGTGGCAGGAGAACCTGGGCTCCTTCCGTGCGCGACGCACGCTGTCCAGCGTCATCGATGCCGATCTCCCTCGTTCCCGCGTCATCTTCGACACGGTCGACGCCGACGGCCGTCGGCGTCGCTCGACGTTCGCTCCCGAAGATGGGGACCGCATCGAGGGTGCGTACGTGCTTCCGGTCGCCGCGTTCCGCGCCCTGCTCGAGAGCCTCGAGGACGCCGGGATCTTCAAGGGCAACGACGATCAGCGCCAACTGGCCGACGAGCATCTCGCCGTGCGCGTCGGCGTGATGAATCAGGAACGACGTCTCGTCGTCGAGCCGTCGGTGGACGACGCGCGCCACGCACTCCTTCGCGCCCGCCTCGACGCGCTCGACGAGGCCAACGTCTGGCAGCGCTACCGCGACGGCGCGGAGTTCCCCGACGAGCAGTCGTGGTGGCGCCGGCAGTCGAAGATCTTCGCCTCCGCCGACTCCGGGACGCGCAACGCGATGCTCGTCACGATGATCTGTCGATCGTTCGACGACCTGCGAACCGACGCCGACCGGGCCGAGGCGCTCGAGTTGATCGAACGGATCGGGTCGCCGCTCGCCGACGACGACGCCGTGGCGTTGCTCATGTTCGCGACCTCGACGCGCGCGTTCGGCGCCATCGAGGCGCGCGTGGTGCAGAAGGTCGCGAGCCTGAAGCGGCGCGCGTTGTCCGAGCCGCTGCTCGAGGCGCTCGCGAGAGGGACGTCACCGGCGGCGGTCAAGACGCTCTCCGACATCCTGTCGGACGAGGGGCCGCTCAGGGTGCGCGAGGCCTTCGCCGACTTGAGGCCCACCGTGCGCGTCGCCGCGGGCTCGGCCGCGATGACGCTCCTGACGAGCGACGTCGCCCGCGATCCGCAGGTGCGCGAGCGAATCGGCACCGTGCTCGAATCGGGCCTGAGAGCGTTGCTGGTCGATCCCGATCCGCTCGTGCGCGTCAAGGCCGCCGGTTCGCTGGGCCTCCTCGGTGATCCGACGATGATCGAGAGGCTCCAGGAGATCTATCGCGACGGCGACGGGTCGGTGAAGATCGCGGTCGCGGACGCGCTCGGTCGGGTCGGCGGGGCGGCCGTCCAGCCGTTGCTCGTCCGCATCGTGGCCGAGGTCGGCGTCGACTCCGCGCCCATCCGCGCCGCCGCGCTCGAGGCGATGGCCAAGAGCGGCAACAAGGACTTCGCCAACACGCTGGCCTACTTCATGCTGAACGACGCCGACGCCTCCGTGCGGCGCGCGGCCGAAGTGGCGCTCGTCTCGACGCGGTCCGACGAGGCGCGCAAGGCGTTGATCGACCTCCTCGAACTCGGCACCGTCGAGGTGACCAAGCGTTCGATCGTGGTGCGCGCCCTCGGCTCGTTCGAAGGCGTCGAAGTCCGCGAGACGCTCGGCCGCAGTCTCGAGGACAAGGACGTGCGCGTCGTCAATCAGGCGGCGCTGGGTCTCGCGCGCCAGAGCGAAAGCGTCGCGCTTCCGTACCTGATCGCGATCCTGCGTCGGGCCGAGGAGCCGCTGCGTCAGAACGCGCTCGAGGCGCTCCAGGAACTGACGAGCACGGGGTTCCTCGTCACGGGGTACGAGGCGAACGCCGACCAGTACGAGTCCTGGTTCCGCACGCACCGCCAGGGCGGGGATCGTGCGTGGTACCGGGACGCGCTCGCCCGACGGGGCTACGACACGACGGCGCTCGCGCTCTACGTCCAGGGCAAGTCCGACCTCGCGGCCGCGCCGACGTTCCTGCGGGCGCTTCGGGACGACGATCCGGTGATCCGCAAGAACGCCGACGTCGCGCTGCGCCGCATCTCGGGCGAGTCGTTCGGCGTGATGGAGCGCACGACCGCGAAGGAGGAGGCGCTGACGATCGCCGATCGCTGGTCCGCGTGGTGGATGCGCAACGGAGCGAAGGTGAAGTGAGGAGTGGCGCGCTCGGCGCTCGTGCCCGGTTCGGCGCCGCGCTCGGGCTGCTGGCGTGCGCGACACTGGGCTACGGGCTTTACCGCGCCTTACCCTTGAAGTCGGACGTGCTCGACGCGCTCGGCGACCCCGCGCCCGATCTGTCGGCGGTCGGCGACGCATTGTCGTCGGCCGCAACCGAAGCGGGCGTCGATCGTTCGCTCCTCTTCGCGCTCGCCGCGGTCGAGAGCGCGGGACGGACGAACGCCAGGAGTCACGCGGGGGCGATCGGACTCCTGCAGCTGAGACCGTCGACGGCGAACGATCTCGCGAGGGAACTCGGGCTCGAGGGAGACGTCGTCGATCTCGAGAACCCGACGCTCAATGCCCGCCTCGGCGCACGCTACCTCGCCCAGATGCTCGCCCGGTTCGCGGGCGACGAAGCGCTCGCGCTGGCGGCGTACAACGCGGGGCCCGGGAAAGTGAACGGCTGGCTGGCGCGTGCGGCCGACGCCGACTCCCGCACGGTGATCGAGCGCGAGGGCGGCGCCGAGACCCGCCGCCACGTCCATCGGGTGCTCCGCTTCAAGGCGATCTACGCGGCGCGATGACCCGCACCGATCCGGTCGGTCCGCGTGATCGACCTGCGCTCGAAACCCGGGCGCCGTCGTTCGGCCCTCCGATTTCAGCCCTGAACCATCATCAGGAACTCGGCATTGGTTCGGTGCTTCTCCATCTTGTAGAGGAGATCGGTCAGCACCTCGGGTGCTTCCTGTCCCGCCATCGCGCGGCGCAGGATCGTGATGCGCCGCAACTCCTCGGGATGGAGCAGCAGATCCTCCTTGCGGGTGCCCGATTTCGGGATGTCGATCGCGGGCCACAACCGTCGGTAGGCGAGGTCGCGCGACAACGCGATCTCCATGTTGCCGGTGCCCTTGAACTCCTCGAAGATCACCTGGTCGAGACGGCTGCCCGTGTCCACCAGCGCCGACGCGACGATCGTCAGGCTCCCGCCGTGCTCGATGTTGCGCGCGGCGCCGAAGAAGGCCTTGGGCTTGGTCAGCGCCGTCGCGTCGAGTCCGCCCGTCAGCAGCCGACCGCCTTCCGCGCTCTCGTTGTTGTACGCGCGCCCGAGCCGGGTCAGCGAATCGAGCAGCAGCACGACGTGTCGCCCGAACTCGACCATGCGCTTCACCTTCTCGAGCACCAGCTCGGCGAGGCGGATGTGTCGATGGGCGGGCTGGTCGAACGTCGAGGCGAATACCTCGCCCCGGATCGACCGCTTCATGTTCGTGACCTCCTCCGGGCGTTCGTCGACGAGGAGAACCACGATGTCCACCTCCGGGCTGTTGCGCGCGAGGCTGTCGGCGATGCCCTGGAGCAGGATCGTCTTGCCGGCGCGCGGCGGAGACACGACCAGCGCGCGTTGCCCGCGACCCAGCGGACAGAACAGATCCATGATCCGCATCGAGACCTGTTCCGGCTCCGTCTCGAGCAGGAACCGATGGTCCGGGTGCGTCACGACGAGCTGGTCGAACGGCGCAACGTCGCGCGCGGCCGTCGGCTCCTCGTGGTTGACGCCCAGGATCTCGATCACCTCGGCGTACTTCTCGTCGGTGCGGGCGGGGCGGGCCTTCGCGGCCAGCCAATGCCCCGTCGAGAGCGCCAGTTCGCGGACGAGGTGCGCCGGCACGAACGGATCCGACGTCGCGCGCACGTAGCCGTACTCCGCCCGTCGGATGAAGCCGAAGCCGTCGGGGAAGAGTTCGAGCAGCCCCTCGACTTCGACCGGCGGCCGGACCGGCTCGGGCACGCGATGCTCGAGCAGGCGACGCAGGAGGTCGGCTCGGCGCTCTCCGGTCGCGGGAGCCAACCCTTCGTCGTCGGCGAGCGCTTCGATCATCTCGTCGGGAATCGCGTTGAGCGCCGAGACATGGAGGGCGCCCCGGCGCACGCCGACGAGCACGTCGTGAGGCGTCGCGCCCGGCGGGGGCTCGCGAGGCGGACTCTCGTCTTCGTCCTCGATCGGCTCGAAGACGTCGTCCTCATCGGGCAGCGGCGGAATGGCGCGCGATGCGGCGGGAGCGGCGGCCTCGCCGTGCGCCTCCCAGCCGTCCTCGCTGACGGACTCCCATCCGGATTCGCTTCCGGTTGCGGCCCGGGGCGGGGGGGGCTTCACACCGCGATTCGAGCCGTCCGGTTCGTCGCTCGCGCGCGGCGGATCGTCGGCGAGCGGCGTCCAGCCGTCTTCGTCGCCGAACCCGATGAGCTGGGGCGGCGGGATGTCGGGCGGGGGCGGCGGTCGACGGGGCGGCTCGATCGCGGCGGCGGCGAGCGAACGAGGAGGATGTTCGGGCGCGGGCCTCGGCGTCGGCGGCTCGGCCGGCGCCGCGACGCTCCCTGGGGGCGCCTTCGCTGACGCGAGGCGCGAATCCGTGGGGGACGGCACCGGCGCCTTCACGTCTGCCTTGCCCTTTTGACCGAGTTTCGGCGACGACTTCTTCGAAGTCCGACTCGCGCGCGCGGGGGGTGCGATGGGGCCCTCATCGGCCGGCGCCATCGGGAGGACGGGCGCGGGGAGCGCGACCGCGGCGACGTTGCGCTTCGACGCGCGCGGCGTCCGGGAATTCGACTTGGGTGCGACGGCTCGATCGCGCGAAGGCGGGATCGCGCCTCCGGATTTGGCGGTCGGTCTTGCGGCCGACGCCTGGGTCGTGCGCTTCGTCGGAGTCGCTGGCTCGACGCGGCCTCTCTTGGTCGGCGGCTTCGCCGGCTTCGACGACGGCGGAGGACCTGCCGGGCGAGGCGCCTTCTTCTCGACGCTCTTGCGCTTCTTGGACCCGCCTTCCGACGAGTTCATCGATCGTGACTTCGCCATCGCGCCTACTCGATACGGCAGCCGAGAGCTCTCAGGCCCGCGACCACTTGTGCCGTCAGCGACTCGGGCGCACCGGAATTGTCGATCACGAAATCGGCGCGCGCGCGCTTGCGGTCGAGCGGCGACTGCGCCACCTCGCGCCGCTGGACTTCGTCGCGCGACAGCCCGAGCGACTTCTCCGCGCGCTGGTAGCGCAGTTCGTCGGGTGCATCGACGAACCAAAGGGCGTCGCATCGACGCTCGAGCCCGACTTCGATCAGGAGCGGCACGTCGAGGACGAGGAATGGCTCTCCACGACCCGACCGGTGGTCGTCGACCGCATCGGCGATGCGCGCCGTGACGTACGGGTGGGTCAGTCGCTCGAGCGCCCGCAGGGACTTCGCGTCCCGGAACACCAGCGACGCAATGGCCTTTCGATCGGGCATGCCGTCCTTCGTGAGGCACTTGGCGCCGAGCGTGGCCGCGAGGCGTCCATCTTTGGCGCACCGCTCCAGCGACTCGCGCGCGATCGCGTCGGCGTCGAACAGACGTCCCGGCGCGAACGAGAGGATCAGCCGGGATACGGTCGACTTCCCCGACGCGATCCCGCCGAGGAGTCCCAGGATGAGGCGAGGCATGGCGAGGGGCACGGCGACTCCGTGGGGGTACGAGCGAGAGCGGTTGGGGGGAGGGCGCAAGCGGGGTCGAACGAGCGAAGCGTCCGGCACCGGTCCGGCATGCTCCGGAACGCGAACCGGATACGAACGCCTTCGAGTCCGCCTCGCTCCGCCTCGCGAGTCGCGCTCCCGGCGCTCGTGAGCGGGTTCGGCGGCCGAAAGCCCGCGTCTGCGACGTTACGCCACCCACCATAGGGATTGGCCCGTGGGGGTCAAGCGCGGCGTTCCCGCGCCCGTCGTCGCGGGGGTCCGCCGACGCGATGGAGGTGGCGGCTCGAAGGCCGTCACCCGGTGCTTTAGGTTTGACTCCCACCGATCGGGACGGGTACCTTCCCCTCTGGCTCGGGAGGGCCGAACCGGCCGGGTGTACCGGACTGGTGCCGCGAGGCCGCCCCCCTTTGTCACCGGACTGTCATGGATCGAGGGTTTTCGACGTGGGCCCGACCGGCTCGCCTCGAACTTCCGCGATCCGGGTCCGGGTTCGGGACCGGCGACCTTCTCGGAGAGAGCACGATGCGGACACCGATGCGTACGAGTGAGCGCGGCGCCTCGATTTGGCCCTTCATCATCAGCCTGCTGCTGCTGCTGATGTTCGTTTTCCTCTGGTTCGACCGCAAGAGCGCGAACGAGAAGAGCGAAGAGAAGATCCTCGCCCAAGAGAAGGACATCGCGAAAGCCAACGGCGAGAT
>JANNRO010000473.1:0-1517 GCA_031401505.1 Planctomycetia bacterium | reverse complement strand
AAAGGCGAACATCGCCCCTGCGACGATGCGCAGGAGGGCGTAAGCGCGGTCGGCGAACGGAGAGAGCGTGCGGGCGAGCATGAGGTGGGAACTCCGGGAGAGACGACTCGAGACTCGGACTTTCGATGCCGGGAGGGCCGCCGAGGCCGGGTTCTACCTGAGCGCCGCTTCGATCGCTTTGCGCAGGTCTGCATCCGACGGCGTGACGGCACTCTCGTAGAACTCGATCACCCGGCCGTCCTTGCCGACGAGGTACTTGCAGAAGTTCCAGTTCGGTGCCGCTCGCCCCTTCGTCAGGAAGGCGTAGACCGGAGATTGCGCCTCGCCGGGCTTCGTGACGACCTTCGAGAACAGCGGGAATTTGACGCCGTACTTCGTGTTGCAGTAGGTGCGGATCGATTCGGCGTCGCCGGGCTCCTGTTCGCCGAACTCGTTGCTCGGAAAGCCGAGCACCGCGAAGCCGCGATCGGCGAGCTCGGAGTGGAGCGTTTGGAGGCCCGCGTACTGCGGCGTGAAGCCACACGCGCTCGCGACGTTGACGACGAGCGTCACCTTGCCCTCAAACGCCGAGAGCGCCATTTCCTTGCCTTCGAGCGTCGTCGCGGTCAAGGCGTAGAGCGAACTCGACTCGGCGCCCGCCTGTTTGCCGCCTGTCGCGGGGTCGAGCAGCGCGTCGATCGCGTGGAGCACGCCGTTGGTCGCCTCGACGTCGGCGCGCGAGATCTTCGAGTCGTTCACCCGGACACCGTCGGTGGCGTCAATCCGCAGGTCGCCGCCAGCCAGCGTCTTCAGCGTCTCCTGGGTGGCGAGTTCCTTCGAGAGGTGCCGGCCGGCGACCACGTGGTAGGCCAACAAGGCCTTCAGTTTCGGCTTGTCCTTGCGGAGCGCGTCGAGCGTTCCCGCGGGGAGTTTCGAGAACGCCTCGTCGGTCGGCGCGAAGAGCGTGAACGGCCCCTTCCCTTCGAGGGTCTTCGCGAGGTCGGCGTCGCCGAGCGCCTTCACGAGCGTCTTGAATGTGCCGACGGCCGTCGCCACCTCGATGAGATTCTTCGTCGGTTTGTCGCCGGCCTCGGCCGCGGATCGGGCGCCGATCGTCGTCAGACCGATGGTCGTCAGCGCGATCGAGAGGCAGAGCGCGGGCACGCACATGAATCGCATCGGAGTCTCCCGGGACGCCCGAGTTTACTCGCGTCGGGGGCGCTCCCTGCCCCGGCGTCGGACGATTTCATCCGTTCGGCATCGCGTCGAGCGCGGGTGCCGAACTCGTGCGATCTCTGCGGCGCCCATCGACCTCGTGCTATCACGCGGGTGTCGGCGGGCCCGATCCGAGCGCGCCGATCGGGAGACCTGTCGTGCCCTACGTCGTGACCGCCCGGTGCATCGATTGCCGCTACACGTACTGCGCCGTCCCCTGTCCGACGGACTGCTTCTGGGAGATCACGACCCCGCACAAGATGCTGGTCATCAACCCCGATACATGCATCGATTGCGACGCGTGCGTGCCCGAGTGCCCGGTC
>JANNRO010000472.1:0-1563 GCA_031401505.1 Planctomycetia bacterium | reverse complement strand
GCGATCGTTCCGCGACGCGACGATCGAAAGGGAAGCGAACTCCGTTCCATGAGGCGCTTCGACTCGGCCCGAGACGACCCGTTCCGCGTACCTCGGGTACATATGCTGGATTGATGCGACGCCGTAGCCGGCCAACGCACCGAACGCAAGCGCACCGAAAAGGCAGACGGTAATACTGAGCGGGCGCACGGGGGTCACGATATCAGTTCCACGCTGACGCCGATCGTGTTCGATCAGCGTCGCAGACCGCGAGCGGCTCGTGTGACACGCTCGCGTGCCGACGGTCTGACAGGAGTCATGCCGTGCGAGCGTTTGGCGTCACGCGCCGTTTGATCGCGTGATCATTGAGAGCAACGACGGCTTTCACGACGCAGCGACCGCCTTGCCGACAAGGCGGTCGTCCGATTCGGCGTCCGAAATCGTTTCGTGTTTCCGAGAGTGGGGTGGCAAGCGAGGGATGACCGTATTTTCTGGGTGGGCGCCGCTTCGCCGGAGGAGGTAGGAGTCCTCGGACATCTGCACGCGCTCGGGCACCGGGCCTCGGGCCGGTGTAGCGGTTCTGCCAGAACAACGGCATGAAGTGCGCTGTAGCCGGGCGCCTCCTTCGTTTGCCGTTGCGGCAGGCCGCGGTTCGCGCCGGGCGAATGGGTTCGAGCCGGCGTAGCGTTGACCTGCCCGTTCCTCGAGGTGAACATCAGCATCTGATGCCGGACAAGGCGCTCGAACTGACCGACGGGGCCGACGACGCGCCTCGGCCTCCGCCTCCGCGGAGGCGCAGGAGCGTTCTAATCGGGCTCGGGGTTGGAATTGCGGTGGCGGCGACCGTATGGGGCGCTTGGCACGAACTCCGGCAGGCGCAACGCAGCCGCAGGAACGAACCACTTGAGCGCCTTCTCAGTCGGGCGCGCGTGCCACCCCGAGAGTTTGAGGCGCGGTTCCCGCACGTCCAATTGGTGCCCGGACTCGTCGGCACTCCGACGAAGCTCGAGTTCGATCTGCTCGCTGATGAGTATGCATTTACTAGCGGCCCAGATCGGAGGCCAGGGCTGTGGCGCCGGACGACGACGCGTTGGGCGCCCGCAGATGACCCTGGCGGGGAGTCGAAGGCGTTCGTGACCGCCGACTGGGCGTCGGGCCTCGACTGGATTCCGCGCCCGGGAAAGCCCTCGCTCGCGCTGGCGTTTCCAGTGAGCGACAAGCACCAAGTCGTGACGGCATACAACGCCGACGGTACGTCACTGTGGACGTGGCCGTCGGGGGATACGAGCTCGTGCACGACGCTGTTCTCCGCAGAGGGCGCGGTGGGCATCGCGCTCGGGGTTGGGGGCGACGTGGGGATCGTCGCCCTCGATCTCGACGGACGCCTGATGTGGACGCTCGAGAAGCGATACGTCGTCTACGACGTCCAGAGCCACCCCGCGCTTCCCGGGCTGCTCCTCGAGATCGGCGGCGACGCGGTGCTCTGGGCTCGCGCCGCGGGACATGAGACACCCCGGATCGTCCTGGGAGCCGTCGAGGAACGGGCGCGGTTCTACGCGGGCACGTACATCACGTCGGCTCGGC
>JANNRO010000471.1:0-3019 GCA_031401505.1 Planctomycetia bacterium | reverse complement strand
TGCCGAAGCTCGCCGAGGCGCCCTTCAATCGAGGTGCGTCGCGCCTCGGAAGCGCTCACGCGCGCCGTCGCTTCGGGGGCAGTTAGCGACGGCGCGTCGCCTGCCTCATGCTCGGCGAGATCACGTGCTCGCTGGCGGGCGACACCATGCGCGTCGCGGGCGGCGGCGAGCATCCTTTCAATGTGAGCGGTCGTGCGGCCGCCGAATCGCGCCGCGCGAATACCCAGAGTCTTCTCCGCCTTTTTGTCCGCCTCGCTTGACTCGTTGCGAACGGACGCGAGAGCTTCGTCCGCCTTCGTCTCGACAGATTTCGCATCGTCGACGCGTCGCGACGTGTCGACGAGGCTGTTTCGATCGGCGCGTAGTTCGGCGTAGCGCGTGTTCCAGTCGCCCACGCGCGCGCCGAGCGCCTTGGCGTACGCGGTCGGGCCGCGGTCGAACGCCGCGCTCCAGGAGCCCAGAGGCGCGAGCGGCGCGTAGATCTCGGCGAGCGCGTCGTCGGCGGCCTTCCGCTCGGATGCCAGCCCGTTTACGAGCGCGTCCCGCCGGGTCTCGAGGCCCTTCGTCTCGACCGCGAACACCGAGACCGATGTGTTCGCGGTCGACACGGCTTTCATCGCGATGTCGAGCACGGCAACTGCGCGGCTCTCTTCCGCCCGCGCGCGCTCGGCGTCCGCAACGCGCGTCCGTGCGGCACTTACCGCCTCCGATGCCCCGCTCGCGGCCCGCTCGTGCGCGGCGGGGTCGGTCATCGTGGTGGGGACATCGACGCTGGCGGCGGACTCACGGGCGGTCGTCCATTGGGCGGTCGCCGTCTGCGCAGCGGTCGCAGCCCGCTTCGCACGATCGTCGGCCTCGATGGCCCGGCGCTTCGCCGCATCCGCCTTCGCTTGCTCGGCAGCGCTCGTCTTCGCGGCGGTACCGAGGTCTCGCTCGAGTTCGACGATGCGCGCGTCGTGTCCGATCACGGCTGCGTCGAACGCCGGAGTCTCGAGGACGTACGCATGATCGAGCGCGCCGCAGAGCGGGCAGGGCACCCCCACGATAAGCGCCGTGCGGTGACTCGCGAGGCTCTGCGCGGCGAGATCTCGTTCGCGCGCCCGGCGCAACTCTGCGAGTCTCGCTTCGAGGAGTTTCGTCTGCCCGCCCGCCTCCTGCGACAGGACGACGTGACGCTCGGATTCCGTGCGGGCCGTGTCACGCGCGCCCCCCTCGGCCACGGCTGACTTCGCCTCGTTCGCGGCCGTTGCCGCGGCGTCGCGCATCGCGCGGATGGCCGACTCCACCGCGAGCGCACTCTCAAGTGCGGTGCGCGCAGCGATGGGGTCGATCTCGGCAAGGGCGCGGCGGGTGGCGTCGAGCGCGTCGCGGGCGCGAGCCTCCGCAACGACCGCGTTCTGGTGCGCGTCGATGACTGCCGCGGCCTCGACGGCGTGCGTCTTGAGGTCCGCGAGGATGTCGAGGATCTTCACTTCGGTCCTAGCGAAAAATTCGCGTGCCTCGATGATCCTCTCGAGTCGGCCGTGAATCCGCGTCCAGTCGGAGGCAATCGCCTCGACAGACTTCTCGCGCTCGGCGAATGCTTCGCCGTCGCGGATGCGCTCCTCCAGCGTTCGAAACTCGCCCACCGCCTTCTCCCGGGCCACGCGAGTCGAGTCGGAAACGGAAGTCGCTTCGGCGAGCGCCGTCCGCCGCGCGACCGCGTGCGCTCTTGCTAGCGTGACCTCATGATCGAGAGCGCGGAGCGCCTCGAGTTCGCCCTCGGCGGCGGCGCGAGCGACGGGATCGGTCAGTCCGCCGCAGCCACCGACCAATTCCCACGCCTGATCAGCCCCCGCCGCGGCCGCCGTCGCCGTCGCCGCGCGGGTTGCGAGGGATGCCCGTGTCGCGTGCCAGCTGGCGGCCGCCTGGGCCGACGCGAGCTCCGCGCGGACGCGCACAACTTCGGTGTCCGCCGCCGCGCGTTCGGTTTCGTGTGCGATGCGAGCGTCGGCCTCTAGCGGCCTGGCCTCGCCGATGCGGACGTCGATCTCGCGCAGGTGCTCGTTCGCCGTCCGCGCCCGCTCGAACGCCGCGATCGAGAGTCGTGCGTAGATCGCTGTCCCCGTCATTCGTTCGAGGAGGTCGGCGCGCTCGCCGGCGCTTGCCCGGAGGAACGCGGCGAAGTCGCCCTGTGCGAGCAGCACGGAGCGGCGGAATTGCTCGAACGGGAGCCCGACCCGGGCCTCGATCGCCGCGAGAGTCTCCGTGCGCGTGCCGGCGACGAGAGACTCGTTCGTGTCGAGATCGCAGAGCGCCACTTCCACCTGCTGGAAGCGCCCGTCCACACGAGCGCGGGCGCGCCGGGTGCTCCACGTGGCGCGGTAGCGGCGTCGGTCGCGGCCGATGAAGTCGACTTCGGCGCGCCCCTCAGCCGCGCCGCGGCGCAGGATCGAGCGTGTGTCCTGGTCGCCGATCAGGTCCTTCGGATCCTCGCCCTCGCGCCCGATCTTGATCCCGCTCTTCCCGTCGAGGCGCGGTGTACGGTCGTATAGCGCGAGACACAACGCGTCGAGCAGCGTGCTCTTGCCCGAGCCGGTAGGGCCGCAGATCGCGAAGATGCCGACGTCCTTCAAGGGTGGGACGTCGAAGCGGACCTCGAAACTGCCGTCGAGGCTTGCGAGATTGCTTCCGCGGATCGCGAGGATCTTCACGGCGTCGTCTCACCCCGCGACACGATCTCGTGGAGCTCGGCGAACGTCGCGAGGAGTTCGGGCGAGGGCACGCCGCCGTGGATGCTCGCGTAGCGCCGGTGAAACACGATGTCGGGGGAGATGTCTCGCAGGCTTGCGGTCGCCGGGCCGTCGCCGAGGGCGCGACCGTCGCCCGCGACCTCTTGCGCGATCCGGAGGATGCGAGGGCGCCTGCCAGCCGCCGCCGCCTCGACCTCGCGGCGCAGGTGGGGCTCGGGTCGGTCGCAGAGGACTCGGACCTCGAGCAGGGGACGCGTCGGGTCGTCTTCGGGCCCCTCAAGCGTCGG
>JANNRO010000470.1:0-8577 GCA_031401505.1 Planctomycetia bacterium | reverse complement strand
TCCCGGCCGGTACCAAGCTCGACGGCCTGATGGACGTCGCCGCGTACCAGAAACACATCGACGCGGGCGGGAGCTAGCGTCGATGCATCCTGAGATCGTCCAGATTCCGAACCGTTCGTAATGGAGCGCGTCGATGCATCCTGAAATCGTCCAGATTCCATGGATCAACGTCACGATCCACAGTTACGGCACGCTCATCGTGCTGGCGTTCCTGTTGGGCTCGTGGTGGGCGAAGCGGACGGCCGTCCGAAAACTCGGCGCCGACGGCGAGCGGGTCTTCAACGTCTGCTTCATCCTCCTCTTCGTCGGGATCTTCGGCGCGCGTCTCGTCCATGCGTTCGGGCACTACGCCGAGTTCACGAGCCGTCCGATGGCGTTCCTGGCCATCTGGGAGGGCGGGCTCGTCCTCTACGGCGGCGTCGTGGCGGGGCTCCTCTTTCTGGCGATGTACCTGCCCAAGCGCCCCGAGTTGAAGGGCTTCGCCCTGCTCGACATCCTCGCGCGCGCGACGTCGCTCTCGCTCGTGCTCGGCTGGTTTGCCTCGCTCCTGGCCGGCGACGACTACGGCAAGCCGACGACCGTCGCCTGGGGCATTCCCGCGGGCGCGTTCAAGGACAACACGAACGCGGTCAAGAGCATCCAGCATCTGGACGCGGGGGCGAAGCTCCATCCGTCGCAGATCTACGGCAGCCTCTTCGCGCTCGGACTCTTCCTGCTGCTCGCGCTCGTCGCGAAGAAGTCGAAGGTCTCGGGCCGCACGGCGGCGATCTTCCTGATGGTCCACTCGGTCGGCACCGCGGTGCTCGAGGCGTTCCGTGGCGACGGCAAGCTCGCGGGTGAGCGCCCCTACTTCATCGGCGACGTGCTCTCCTGGGGTCAATTCCTCGCGATCCCGGTCTTCTTCACGGGTCTCGCCCTGCTCCTGATCCGCCGCACGGAACGCGGGCCTGCGCAACCCTCGGTCGGGCCGTTCACCGCGCGCTGATCGCCCCACTACGACTCGTAGCCGAGCCAGGGCCTGAGCCTCGCCTCGATGACGAGGGCGTCCTCGCCACGGCGGCGGGCGTAGTCGGTCACCTGGTCGCGGCCGATGCGGCCGATCGAGAAGTACTTCGCTTCGGGGTTCGGGATCAGCCACCCGGACACCGTCGCCGCGGGGCTCATCGCGAACGTTTCGGTCAACGAGACGCCCTCGTGCGCGACGGCCTCGGCGCCGAGCAGCGCCACGATCGTCGCCTTGTCGGCGTGGTCGGGGCAGGCCGGATACCCGGGCGCCGGTCGGATGCCTGCGTAGCGCTCTTTCAACAGGTCGTCGACCGTCGTGCCGACAGGGTCGGGCCGCCCCCACGCCGAACGGGCGTCGCGGTGGAGCCGCTCCGTCATCGCTTCCGCGAAGCGATCCGCCAGCGACTTCACGAGGATCGATTGGTAGTCGTCGTGCGCGGCCGCGAACTCGTTCGCGACGAGGTCGAATCCCGGGCCCGCGGTCGCCACGAACACACCGAAGCCGTCGTCGCGTCCCGAGCCCTTCGGCGACACGAAGTCGGACAACGCGATGCAGGGCGCCCTCGCGTCGGGCACCGCCTGCTGGCGCAGCGTCGGGATGACGGCCACCGGCGCGTCGAGATCCTTCGAGGGATCGAACAGTTCGATGTCGTCGCCGACCGAGTGCGCATCGAGGAGCCGGAAGAGTCCCACGGGGCGGCAGCGTCGATCGTTCGAAAGCGTCGCGAGCATCGCTTTCGCGTCCGCGAACAACTTCGTGGCCGCGTCGCCGAGTTTCGCGTCGGTCAGGATCGACGGATAGCGCCCCTTCAGCTCCCACGCCTGGAAGAACGGCGTCCAGTCGATCCACTCGGTCAACTCGAGGAGCGGAACCTCGACGCGGACGAGGGTCCCGTCGCCTGTTCGCAGCGCAGGTACCGGCTCGCCGGCCGCGACGAACGCGCGACGACGCGCCTCCGCCAGCGGAACCAGCTTCGAGGCGGCCATCCTCGCGACGTGCTCCCGGCGCAGGCGCTCGTGCGTCTCCTTCGCTTCGACCGCCGCGGCCGGTCGCTTCTCGGCCGACGCGAGCCGCCCGGTGATGGCCGCCGCGCGTGAGGCGTCGGGCACGTGCACGATCGGCCCGTCGTAGACCGGCGCGATGCGCACGGCGGTGTGCGCGGGGCTCGTCGTGGCGCCACCGATCAGGAGCGGCGTCGAAAGCCCGCGCCGTTTCATTTCCTCGGCGACGCGCACCATCTCGTCGAGCGACGGCGTGATCAACCCCGAGAGCCCGATCACGTCGGCCCCCCACACGTTCGCGCGATCGAGGATGCGCTCGGCCGTCACCATCACGCCCATGTCCTCGACGTCGAACTCGTTGCACGCGAGCACGACGCCCACGATGCTCTTGCCGATGTCATGAACGTCGCCCTTGACCGTCGCGAGCAGGACGCGGGATCGTCGCGTGACTTCGGTCGAACCCGCGCGCTCGGCTTCGAGGAAGGGCGTCAGATACGCCACCGCTCTTTTCATCACGCGTGCGCTCTGGACGACCTGGGGCAGGAACATCTTTCCCGCGCCGAAGAGATCCCCGACATGGCGCATGCCGCTCATCAGCGGACCCTCGATCACGTCCAGCGGTCGCTTGGCGACCGCGCGCGCCTCCTCGACGTCCACCTCGACGAAGTCGGCGACGCCATGCACCATCGCGTGCGCGAGGCGGTCGGCCACCGGAAGTCGCCGCCACGCGTCATCCTTCGTGGACGGGCCCTTCGTCTGCCCCCGCACCCCCTTGGCGAATTCGATCAGCCGATCGGTGGCGTCGGGTCGCCTGGCGAGCAGAACGTCTTCGACGCGCTCGAGCAGGTCCCTCGGGATGTCCTCGTAGACGGCCAGCTGCCCCGCATTGACGATCGCCATGTCGAGCCCCGCGCGGCGCGCGTGGAACAGGAACGACGCGTGCATCGCCTCGCGCACGGGCGCGTTGCCCCGGAACGAGAACGAGACGTTGCTGACGCCGCCGCTCGTGCGAACGCCGGGGAGCGTCGCCTTGATCTCGCGCACGGCCTCGAAGAACTCGACGGCGTAGCGATCGTGCTCGGGCATGCCGGTCGCGACCGTCAACACGTTCGGATCAACGATGATGTCGGCCGGATCGAAGCCGACGTCTTCGACCAGCAACCTGACCGCCCGCTTCGCGATCGAAACCTTGCGCGCGCGCTCGGCGGCCTGCCCCTGCTCGTCGAACGCCATCACGACGACGGCCGCGCCGTAGCGGCGGATGCGCCGCGCCTGGGCGAGGAACGAGGCTTCGCCCTCCTTCAGGCTGATCGAATTGACGACCGCCTTGCCCTGCACGCACCGCAGGCCCGCCTCGAGCGTGTCGAAACGGGAACTGTCGATCATGACGGGGACCCGCGAGATCGCCGGGTCCGACGCGAAAAGGTTCAGGAACCGCGTCATCACGGCGGGGCCGTCGAGCAGCGCCTCGTCGAAATTGACGTCCACGAGGTTGGCGCCGGCCTCGACCTGTTGCTTCGCGACCGAGAGCGCACCGGGGAGATTGCCGTCCTTGACGAGCGCCGCGAACCGGGGCGAGCCCGTCACGTTCGTCCGCTCGCCGACGATCGCGAAGAATCCCTCGGCGGGCAGCACGAACGGCTCGAGCCCCGAGAGTCGCGTGACGTGCGGATCGGCCCTCGGAGGGAGGGGGCGCGGGGGGAGGGAGCGAACGGCGGCGGCGAGCGCCTCGATGTGGGCGGGCGTCGTGCCGCAGCAGCCTCCGACGATGTTGACGAGCCCGCGTCGGGCGAAGTCGGACACGATGCGGGCGAACGAGGCCGGCGACTCGGGGTACCCCCCGAACGCATCGGGAAGGCCCGCGTTGGGATAGCAGAGTGTGGCGACGTCGGCCGCGCGAGACAGCGCCGCGACGTGCGGGGTCATCTCGGTCGGGCCGAGCGCGCAGTTGATGCCGACGGCGGTCGGGCGCGCGTGGCTGACACTCGTCCAGAATGCCTCGACGGTCTGCCCCGAGAGCGTACGCCCGGACGCGTCGGTGATCGTCGCCGAGGCGAGGACCGGCGGCCGATCGTCGGGAGGGATGGCGTCGAGCGCGTCGGCGATCGCGAAGAGCGCGGCCTTCAGGTTGAGCGTGTCGAAGCCGGTCTCGGGCAGGAGGAGGTCGACGCCGCCTTCGAGCAATCCGTCGACCTGCTCCCGGTAGGCCGTGACGAGGGCCTCGAACGTGATGGCGCGGTAGGCCGGATCGTTGACGTCGGGAGACAGCGACGCCGTGCGGTTGGTCGGACCGATCGAGCCCGCGACGAAGCAGACTCGTCCCGCGGTCTCGGCCTCGGCGCGATCGGCGGCGCGGCGCGCGATCTTCGCGGCCTCGCGGTTCATCTCGCGCACGTGGGCCGAGAGCCCGTAGTCGGCCTGCGAGACGGCGTTCGCGTTGAACGTGTCGGTCTCGACGATGTCGGCCCCGGCGCGCAGGTAGCCGAGGTGGATGTCCTCGATCGCCTGCGGTTGCGTCAGCGCCAGGACGTCGAAGTTCCCCCGCAGATCGTTCGGATGGTCGCGAAAGCGCGCGCCCCGGTAGTCGGCCTCGGAGAGCGACAGCCCCTGCACCTGCGTGCCCATCGCGCCATCGAGAACGACGATCCGCTCGGCGAGCAGTGCGCGAAAGCGGCGGCGTCGGGCGACGGTCGTCACGACCGGGTGCCGTCGATCGGCGGACGGGACCCGCGTCCGGCATGCGGGATCGACGCGCGAATTCCCGCGAGGAAGCGCTCGGCCGCGTCGACGCGTCCGAAGGGCAGGCTCACCTGGTAGCCCGCGACGCGGTCCTTGATGCGCAGCGCCATCTCGACGGCGATTTCGCCGCCGACGCGGCGCTGCGCGTCGGAGTCGCCCGCCGCCGCGAGTCGCGTGCGGACCGACTCGGGCACGGAGACGCCCGGAACCTCGGTGTTCAAGAACTCGGCGTTGCGCACGCTCTGGAGCGGCCAGATGCCCGCGAGAATCGGAATCGACGGTCCCGTCATGCGATCGAGGAAGCGGAAAAGGGCCTCGGGATCGAACACCGGCTGCGTGATCGCGTACTCGGCGCCGGCGTCGATCTTCCACCGGAAGCGCTCGAGTTCGCGTTCGACGCTCGTCGCGGTCGGGTTCAACCCGACGCCGATCGTGAAGCCCGCCGACGGACCGGTGGCGTTGCCCGCGAGGTCCTGCCCGCGGTTCAACCGCGTCGCGACGTTGGTCAGTCCGATGGAATCCAGATCGAAGACCGCGGTTGCATCCGGGTAGTCGCCGAGCAGCGGCGGGTCGCCCGTGATCAACAGGAGGTTCTTGATGCCGAGCGCGGCCGCGCCCAGGAGGTCGGCCTGGATGCCGAGCAGGTTGCGGTCCCGGCAGCAGTAGTGGAGCACCGTCTCGACGCCCGCCTCGCGTTCGATCCGCACGCCCATGGCGAGCGGGCTCATTTTCGCCGACGCGCGCGCGCCGTCGGGGATGTTGATCGCGGTGATCCCGAGTTCCTTCAGCCGCCTCGACTTCTCCATCACCGCCGTCAAATCGCAACCGCGCGGCGGAACCAGTTCGAACAGGACCGGACAACCCTTCTCGGCGAGCGCACGCCCGAGGCCCGAGCGCGTGGCGAGCGGCGGAATCGGCGCCTGCGCGGAGGCGTCGGACGTCGCCTGGGCGATCGCGTGGACGGACGGCTCGGTCGTCGCCGACGAGGCCTTGCCGCGGCGTACCGCCTTCGAGAGCGCGCGGATGTGATCGGGGGTCGTGCCGCAGCACCCGCCGAGCAGTCGGGCCCCGGCGTCGAGGAACCGACGCGCGGCCTTTTCCAGGTACTCCGGCGTACAGAGGAACATCGTGCGCCCGTCCACCTCCCGGGGCGGACCGGCGTTGGGCTGGACGGAAATCGGCTTCTTCGTGACGGTCGCGAGCTTTTCGACGACCCCGAGCATCGCCTGCGGACCGACGGAGCAGTTGACTCCGATCACGTCGGCGCCCCATGCGTCGAGCCGCGCGCCGAAGTCCTCCGGACGGGTCCCGTAGAGTCCGACGCCCTCGCGATCGACGGTCATCTGGCAGACGATCGGGAGATGCGGCGCCACGGCACGAGCCGCAAGCATCGCGGCGTGGATCTCGGTCGGGTCTCCGAAGGTCTCGAGGCAGAATCCGTCGACGCCGCCCTCCACGAGGCCGCGGACCTGGCGCTCGTAGAACGCCTGCGCTTCGGCGAGGCTGGTCGGCCCCCACGGCTCCATGCGGATGCCGAGCGGTCCGATCGCCCCGAGCACGACCGCCGAGTCCTGCGCGGCCGCGCGCGCGATCTCCGCCGCACGACGGTTGATCTCCTCGGTGCGCTCGGCGAGTCCGTGGCGCGCGAGTTTCACCGGATTGGCGCCGAACGAGTTGGCTTCGATCACCTCGCTGCCGGCGCGGAGGTACTCGCGGTGGACGGCTTCGACCAGCTCGGGCGACACGAGGTTGACCTCGTCGAACGAGCGGTGGATGTAGACCCCGCGTTGATAGAGCAGCGTGCCCATCGCGCCATCGGCGACGACGGGACCCGCCGCGAGGCGCGCGAGGAGGTCTCTCGACGGACGGGGGGCCGCGGCATCCGCCATCGTCAGGACGCCATCGAGGGCAGGAGTACGTAGAGCCCGTAGATGTGATACACGGTCAGTGCGGCATACCCCGCGACGGCGAAGAGCAGACATCGCCTTCCGAGCGGCCAGTTCTTGTGCAGCGCCAGGAAGGCCGCCCCGGCGAGCGTGACGACGGTCTTGATCACGACGAACGGACCGTTCCCCAGCTCGAGCGCCGCGCGCATGATCGGATTGGCCTCGGTGCCGCCGAGGGAGAGTTCACGGAGCGTGAAGTACGCGTCGGCGATCGAGAACAGCGTCAGCGCCAGGAATGCGGTGATGATCCAGCCGCCCGGGCGATCGACGTAGACGCGATCGACCTCGCCGTCGCGCCGCCCGGCCCGACGCCGGCCGACGAGCAGGAATCGTGTGAGCATCGGCGTCGGTCTGAGCCGCCGGTCCGGACCCGACCGGGGGGTCGGCTCGGGGACGGGCTTCGACGCGGGAGGATGCTCGGCCACGGGTCGAGGATAGGGCGGGCCGTGGGGCTCCCCAAGGGACGGCCGTCCCGCCCCGGCGCCGGCCCCCGCCGCGCCTTCACCGGGCGTCGTTCTTCGGGAGCCGATCAACGAGAAATCGAGTACCGATGGCGTACGTAGCGAAGGACCGTGTCCACGTCCGCCCGGCCTTCGTCGTTCATCCGATCGCGTGCGTCTTCGAGGGTCGCGGTCGCCGAACTCGAGGCGATGTCGAACACGACCCCGAGCAGTCGCCGGCGCTCGATCCGGGGCGTGCGTCGGTCGAGCGGCGCGAGCAGCGCCTTCGTGACGTCGGCTCCGACATAATGGTCGCCCCCGATCACGAGCCCGGCGACGTAGAGTTCCCGTTTGGGGCCTTCCAGACGCGCGGCCAACTCCGCTTCGCCGGCGGGTCCGAGGTCGGCCAGTGTGGCCACGAGGCCGACACCGGATCGATCACCCGAGTCTTCGATCCACGTGGCCAGATCGTTCGCGAACTTCTTCGCGACGTCGTCCGGCAGGCCGCCGTGCTGCGACCACTTCGTGTACAGGAACACGAGTTCGCGGCGCACGCGAAGGCGAACCGGCTCGGCGGCCGGTGTTGCGAGAAAGCGTTCGAGCGGCGGGATGAACGCCGGACCGCCCGAACGGCGGGTCAGGAAGAGGGCGAGATCGATGGCCGTGTCGGAGCCGATCCCGATCAGGCGTTCGATTTCGAGCGCGAGCGGCGCCCCACGCACGACGAGACCTTCGAAGACCTCGAGATGGGGCGCCTTCCAACGAATGTCGAGGGGAATCGCGCGGAACAGTTCGAGCAGCAGCCGTAGGGCGTCGGGGGACTCGTCTTTGCGCAGCGCGCGCGCGACCGAAACCACGTCGTCGAGCGCCGGCGGTGACGCGCCCACGAGTTGGATGACGAACCCGGTCGCGAGCGAACGAACGTGCGCTCGTTCCTCGTCGGTCGCGGGACGCTCCTTGAGGACGGTCGCGACCTCGCGTATCTCCGGGTCGTCCGACTCGCGGTCTCGCGCGGCCTGGGCACGCGCTTCGGGGCCTCCCGTTCGGGCGAGCTCCATCCGGACCATGGAGGCGGCGCGCGCCCCCCGCGTCAACGCGTGCGGAAGGGCAACGACGGCCAGCACCTCCGGATCGATCGCTCGTCCCTTTCCCGCGCCACCCTTCGGAGGGTCGGCACGCCGAGGGCCGGCGCTCTCGGTCAGGAACCCCCACCACGCGAGGAGATCGGGCCTCGCCCCGCCGGGCGCCTCGGACGCGATCACCGGCAGGTCGGCCCAGAGGCCCCGCGTCATCAACGGGCCGTCGGCGGGCGCGCGCGCATAGACGGCGCGCGCCGCCGCCGCATCCCACGGCGCTCCGAGCGTCAGCAGGACGAGCGCGGCGCGAGGGCCGATCAATCGATCGGTCGCGTCGCGTTCGACGGCTTCGAGGAGGACGGGGCCGTC
>JANNRO010000469.1:0-7401 GCA_031401505.1 Planctomycetia bacterium | reverse complement strand
GCCGGCGGGCCTTCGGGCCCTTCGACTCGAACGGCGCCCGGAGAAAGTGGTGCAGCGCGAGGGAGTCGAACCCCCAACCTTCGGATCCGTAGTCCGATGCTCTATCCAATTGAGCTAGCGCTGCACGATGCTGACGGGCGAAGCCGACGAACGGTGCGGAAGAACGGTGTCGAAGGGGCGAAGGTATCGCGGGGGGGGCCCGACGGCAAGCGACGCCGGACACGCCCCCCGACCCTCACCGACCGATTCGGCCACGGGACCGACGTCCGACCGGTCGCAAACCGCTCCCGCGATGCGTGAAGGCGTCTTCACGGGAGAATTCGTGGGATGGGGTCGGTGAAAGTTCCTAGGATGCGCCGCGCCGAGGTGCGTGCGCCGAGGCACGCCATGGAACGTGAGGGCGTCGACGTACGTCATCCTCCCTTCGTCCCGTGTGCGGAGATCCTTCCGTCGCAACTTCCCCCATGTTCTCCCCGCCTGCCGGAGCCCCTCCTTCGATGGAGAAACTCGTCCTCGCCTTCTCGGGTGGCCTCGACACCTCGTTCCTGGCGATTTGGCTGCGTGAGAAGACCGGCGCGGATATCGTGACCGTCTGCGTCGATACCGGAGGGTTCGCGCCCGGAGAGCTCGACAAGGTCGCGGCTCGCGCACACGAGCTCGGCGTCACCGACCACCGCACGATCGACGCGAAAGAGGCCGTGTACGACCGCTTCGTGTCCTACCTCATCAAGGGCAATTGCCTCCGCGGGGGCGTGTATCCGATGTGCGTCGGGGCCGAGCGCGTCGCGCAAGCCGAAGAAGTGGTCCGGGTCGCGTTGGCGATCGGCGCCAAGGGCGTCGCGCACGGCAGCACGGGCGCGGGCAACGACCAGGTCCGATTCGACGTCGCGATCCGCGCGCTCGCGCCCGAACTCGAGATCCACGCGCCGGTTCGCGACCTCAATTGGAGCCGCGAGCAGGAGACGGCGTACCTCGTCGAGCGCGGCATCAAGGTCACGCCCAAGACGACGGCCTATTCGATCAACGTCGGCCTCTTCGGCACGACGATCGGCGGGAAGGAAACCCACGACACGTGGGCCGTTCCTCCCGACGAGGTCTACACGATGACCGTCGCGCCCGAGGCCGCGAAGGCCCAGCCGGAGGAAGTGGTGCTCACCTTCGAGCGCGGCATGCCCATCGCGCTGGACGGGAAGAAGTTGAGCGGCGTCGAATTGCTGGCTCGCCTGAACGAACGAGCTCGTCCGCACGGCGTCGGTCGCGGCATCCACGTCGGCGACACGATCCTCGGGTTGAAGGGCCGCCTCGCTTTCGAGGCCCCGGGCCCGCTGATCGTCGTCAAGGCCCACCGCGACCTCGAGAAACTCGTCCAGACCAAGTGGCAGGCCTATTGGCGCGACAGCGTCGGGAACTTCTACGGGTCCATGCTGCACGAAGGCCTCTACTACGATCCGGTGATGCGCGACCTCGAGGCGCTGCTCGACAGCGTCAACGACCGCGTCAGCGGCGACGTGCGCGTCCGCCTCTACCGAGGGTCGTTCGACGTCGTCGGCACGCGCTCCCCCGAGAGCCTCTTCGATCGCAAGGTCGCGACGTACGGCGAGGGCGCCAAGGCGTGGACGGGCGCCGACGCCGCGGGCTTCAGCAAGATCTACGGCATTCCTTCCATGCTCGCGGCATTGCGTGACCGGAGGAATCCGCGATGAAAATTCGGGCGCACAAACTGGGTTCGGTCGTCTCGCGCTTGAACCTCGACCCCGAGGTCGAGATCAGCCGCATGGTCGAGGCCCGCTCGGGACAGGTGGTCGTCGTGCGCGCCCTCGAAGAGAAGCGCGTCTACGACCAACTCGAATTGACGACCGGTCGGATGGCCCACGTCGGCAAGGGCGACGTCATCGTCGGCGCGCTCGGGCGGCGCGACGCGCTGCGCGGCTTCCAGGGCATCGTCCCCGCACAGGTGCGCGCGGGCGACACGGTCCACCTCTTGAATCTCGGCGGCGTGATCGGCGAAGCGGTCTCCGAGAACAAGGACTTCGGCCATCCGCTGCGCTGCGAGGTGCTCGGCATGGCCGTGCGCAACGGCCGTGGGTTGAACATCGCCGACGCCGCATTGCCCACCGCCGATCACATTGCGCCCGAAGACTGCCCGCCGATCATCGTCGTCTCGGGCACCTGCATGAACGCGGGGAAGACGGTCGCGTGCTGCGAGATCATCGCGAAGCTCTCCGCCCGCGGCTATGCGTGCGCCGGCGTCAAGATGACCGGCGTCGCCTGCCAGAAGGACCTGCTCAACATGAGGGACCACGGCGCGCTCGCGACGCTCTCGTTCCTCGACTGCGGCATGCCGTCGACGGCGGGCATGAGCGACGTCGCGCCCGTGGCGAAGGGCCTCTTGAAGGCCATCGCGAAGGAGACGAAGGAAGAACTCGACGTCGTCGTCGTCGAGATGGGCGACGGCGTCATCGGCGCCTACGGCGTGCGCTCCGTCCTCGAGGACGCCGAGATCCGCGCGCTCTTCCGCGCCCACGTGCTCTGCGCCAATGACCTCGTCGCGGCGTGGGGCGGCGTCCAGTGGTTGAAGCAGATCGGGCTCGGCGTCGACGTGATCGCGGGACCCGCGACCGACAACGACGTCGGCATCCGTTACGTTACGACCGAACTCGGCATCCCGGCGGCCAACGCCCGCGTGGAACCCGATCGCTTCGCCGACCTGGTCGAGCAGAAGGCGTTCGGGACGGGCTCGTGACGCGCCCGTCGCCTCGAGAGGCGTCGGCCGAGAAGTCGAGGGCGCCGGACGCGGGTCCCGTCGCCCGATCGACGAGGCCGGCCGCCAAGCGCCCTTCCGTCGTGCGCGCCGCGATCGTCGGTGGCACGGGGTACGGGGGCATGGAACTGCTCCGCTACCTGCTCGATCACCCGCGCATCCGCGTCACGGCGATCACGAGCCGCACCGAGACGGGAAAGGTGGGCGACATCCACCCCCATCTGCGCGGACTGACCGATCTCGCCTTCACGGCCGATCGTGCCGTGGACCTCGCGAAGTCCAACGACGTGCTCTTCTTCGCCGCGCCGCACGGCGTCAGCGCGAAGGAATCGCCGGCGGTCCTCGCCGTCGACGATCGCGTCAAGATCGTCGATCTCTCGGGGGACTTCCGCCTGCGCGAGGCGAGGCTCTATCCGTCGGCCTACGGCTGGCCCCATCCCGCGACCGATTGGCTCGAGAGGGCCGCCTATGGCTTGCCCGAGTGCGGCGGGCGCGCCGCCGTGACCGCCGCCGGTTGCCGACTGGTGGCCAATCCCGGCTGCCACGCCTCCGCCACGATCCTCGCCCTCTACCCGCTCGCGAAGGCCGGCCTCCTCTCGGGCCACGTCTCGATCGTGTCCGTCACCGGCAGTTCGGGTTCGGGCGCCCAGCCCAAGCAGGGCACGCACCACCCCGAACGCTTTTCGAATTTCAAGGCGTACAAGCCCCTCGAGCATCAGCACCTGCCCGAGATCCGGCAATTGCTCGCGGCCGCCGGAGCCAAGCGCGTGCGCCCGGCGTTCGTTCCCTGCTCCGGTCCGTTCTCCCGCGGCATTCTCGCGACCGCGATCGTCGAGGTGGGCGCGAGCAACGAGGCGGCGGCCGTCGCCGCCGTCGCGGCCACGTACGCCGACGAGCCTTTCGTGCGCCTCGTCACCGACTCGGCCGAGGTCCGCGCCGTCGCAGGCACCAATTTCGCCGACGTGGCGATCGTCGCGAAGGAGGGCGTCGTCTGCATCACGGTCGCCATCGACAACCTGGGCAAGGGCATGGCGGGTACGGCGGTGCAGAACGCGAACCTCCTGTTCGGGATCGACGAAACCATGAACCTGCGTCGCGCGGGAGCCGGACTTTGATCAACGACTGGCGCACCGAACTCGAGAAGGCGATCGGAGACCTGCCCCGCACGACCGCCGACATCGCGGCGATGGAGAATCGCGGCCAGATTCCCACGTACTCGAAGTTTCCGATCGCCGTCGTGACGGGGCGTGGTTGCTACGTCACCGATGCCGAGGGCAAGCGCTACCTCGATCTGTACGGCGGCCACGCGGTCGCGCTGCCCGGCCATTGCCATCCGCGCGTCGTCGCGGCCATCAAGGCACAAGCCGAGCGGCTCCTTTTCTACAGTCAGGTCGTGCATAGCGACGTGCGCGCGGTCGCCGTCACCGCGGTCGCGGCGCTGGCGCCCAGGGGGCTTCGGCGCATCTTCGTCTGCAACAGCGGGACGGAAGCCAACGAGACCGCCATGAAACTGGCGCGCAAGGCAACCGGTCGCCGACGCGTCGTCAGCCTTCGCGACGGATTCCATGGCCGTACGATCGGTTCGCTGGCGGCGACGGGCCTCGGCAAGTACCGCGATCCCGCCTACCCGATGCCGACCGAACACGATTTCGTGACCTACGGGGATCTGGCCGAAGCGGCGGCCGTGATCGGCCCCGAGACCGCGGCGGTCATCCTCGAGCCGATCCCGTCGATGGGCGGCATCCGCGTGGCGCCGAAGGAGTACTTCGTCGGCCTGCGACGCCTTTGCTCCGAACGTGGCGCGCTTCTCATTTTCGACGAGGTCCAGACGGGCTTCGGACGCACCGGTACGCTCTTCGCTGGCGAGCAGTTCGGCATCACCCCCGACCTCATCACCGGTGCCAAGGGAGCGGGCGGCGGCGTCCCCGCCGGCGTCGTCTTCGTCCGCGAAGACCTGGCCGCGAACGTGAAACTCGGCGAGCAGGGCACGACGTTCGGCGGCGGCCCGATCGCCTCGGCCTCGATGGCCGCGACGGCGAAGGTCATCGTCGACGAAGACCTGCCCGGCAACGCGCGCCGCGTCGGGGCGTCGCTGCGCGCCGCGCTCGATCGCGTCGCGGGCGTCATGTCGACCGCCGGCCTCGGATTGATGATCGGCATCAACCTCGATCGCCCCGCCAAACCGGTGATCGCGACGCTGCTCGATCGGGGCTTCCTCACCGGCTCTTGCGAGGCCGTGCCGAATCAGATCCGCCTCCTACCCCCGCTCGTCCTGACCGAGGCTGAAGGTCGGACGTTCGTGCTCGCGCTGACGACGGTCCTCGCGACGACCGCCGCTGCTCCGCGGACGGGCCCGGCGACATGAGCGCCCGTCCGCTTCCCTTTCCCGATCGTTCGTTCCTCTCGTTGCGCACGCTGTCACGTGCCGACTGGAACCGCGTACTCGAGGACGCCGAGTTGCTGCGAGGCCCGCGGGGCCGCGAACCGCTGCTTCGCGGCAAACGTTTCGGGATGGTCTTCTACAACTCGTCGTTGCGCACGCGCACGTCGTTCGAGGTCGCCTCGTTCGATCTCGGCGCCCACGCGGTCTACCTCCAGGTGGGCGGCGGGCTGTGGCAATTGGAGCATCGCGACGGCGTCGTCATGGACGGCGACGCCGCCGAGCACGTGAAGGAAGGCGTCGGCGTGCTGGCTCGGCTGGTGGACGGGTTGGGCATCCGCACGTTCGCCGGATTGAGGGACGCGGCCACCGACGCGAGCGAACCCGTCCTCGGCGCGTTCGCGCGCGCGTCGTCGGTGCCCGTCTGGAATCTCGAATCGGCGATGGATCACCCCCATCAGGGCCTCGCCGACGCCTTGACGCTGCGCAATCGTTGGAAGGGCGCGAAGGGCCGGGTCGTCGTCCAATGGGCGCCCCACGTGAAGGCGCTGCCGATGGCGGTTCCGAGCGCCGCGTGCCTCGCGTTCGCACGCGAAGGTCACGAGGTCGTGCTCACCCACCCACCGGGCTTCGATCTCGACGACGGCGTCGTCGCCGACGCCAAGCGGCTTGCGGCCGAGGCCCGCGGCTCGTTCACGGTCACGAGCGACCGCCACGCGGCCTTGCGCGGCGCTCGCGCCGTGTACGTCAAGGCGTGGGGCTCCAAACTCGCCTACGGCGATCCCCTGGCCGCCGCGAAGTCGCGTGCGACCCACGGCGACTGGATGGTCACCGAAACGAGCCTCGCCGAGACCGATGGCGCCCTCGTGATGCATTGCCTGCCCGTACGACGCAACGTCGTCATCGCCGACGAGGTGCTCGACGGCCCCCGTTCGGTCGTCCTCGAGCAAGGGGAGAATCGCCTCCACGTCCAGAAGGCCACGCTGTGCCGCGCCATGGGAGTCCGCCCGTGAACGAAGTCGCGCTCTTGAAGCAGGTGCTCCCGTACATCCGCCACCACAAGAAGAGCACGATGGTGGTGAAGTTGGGCGGCGAGATCGCGGCCAACGCCGATGCGCTCCGCTCGCTCGCCGAGGACGTTTCGCTCCTGACCCACGTCGGCATCCGCATCGTCCTGGTTCATGGCGGCGGCCCGCAGGCGACGGAGATGCAGAAGCGGTTGGGGCTCGAACCCGTGATGGTCGGCGGCCGGCGCGTGACCGACGAGGCGACGCTCGACATCGCCAAGATGATCTTCGGCGGCAAGATCAACACCGACATTCTCTCGGCACTCCGCGCGCAGGGGGTGGGAGCCGTCGGCCTCTCGGGCGTCGATGCGAACCTGATCCACGCGACCAGGCGCCCCCCGACCGAGTTCACCGATCCCGCGACCGGGACCCGGACGCTGGTCGACTACGGACACGTCGGCGACATCCAGAGCGTGGACACCGCGCTCCTGACGTTGCTGCTCGACGCGAAGTACGTGCCGGTGCTCGCGTCGCTCGCCTCCGACGAGCGCGGCAACATCCTGAACATCAACGCCGACACGGTCGCGAGCGTCATCGCGAAGGATCTCCAGGCCGGCAAGCTGGTCATCCTGACCGGCGTCCCGGGGCTCCTGCGCGTGAAGGACGACCCGGCGTCGCTCATTTCGCGGATCACGACCGAGGAAGCCAAGGCCGCCATGAAGGACGGCTCGGTCGCGGGCGGCATGCTGCCGAAGCTGAAGGCACTGGTCGACGCCGTCGAACACGGCGTCGGCCGCGGCCACATCCTCTCGGGCACGACGCCGGGCGCGATCCTGCTCGAACTCTTCACGAGCAAGGGCAGCGGCACGCTGATCGCCGAGCCCCACGACGTGTCGGAGATCGTGGACGGCGGTCCGCGGACGTGAAGCCGGTCGTCGAACTCGTCTCGAGGCTCGTGCGCATCGCCTCGCCCTCGGGCGACGAGACGGCGGTGCAGGGTGCCGTGCTCGAGTGGCTCGCGGCCCACGGCGTTCCCGCGACGGCGTTCGAGCGCAACGTCGTCGTCGTCCTCGAAGGGGCGACGGGTGCCGCGTCCGACCGCGGGTTGCTCTTCTGCTCCCACTACGACACCGTTCCCGTGGGACCGGGGTGGACGCGGGATCCGCTCGACGGCGCCGGCGAGAACGGCCGCGTCGTCGGCCGGGGGAGCAACGACGCCAAAACGTCGATCGCCGCGATGATGTGCATGCTGG
>JANNRO010000468.1:0-21122 GCA_031401505.1 Planctomycetia bacterium | reverse complement strand
TTCGGGAACCCCTTCGAGAGCAGTTCTTCCGCACGACGGATCTGCGAGTCGACGCCCTTCGACAGTTCGGCACCGTCGTACGTCACGATCTCGTGCGGCGCGACGCCGATGCCCTCGATGCCACGGCCCCCATTGAATCGACCCTTGTTGCTCGCGACGGAGACCAGCACCGACAGCTTCTTGCTCGGCACTTCGACGGTCTCCTTCTGCGACGCCATGCCCGCCGTCGATTCGGGCCCGATCAGATAGGCGCGCCCGTCCTCCTTGAAGTTGCCGGCGACGGTTTCGCCGGCCGAGGCCACACCCGCGTCGACGATCACGACCATCGGCCCCGCGAACGGCTTCGAACCCTGCCCCTTGTATTGCTTCCACGTCGAGCCCGACGCCAGGAACCGGCCGAACACCGCTTCGTGATCGCAACCGCCGCCCACGTTGGCCCTCATATCGAGGACGAGCCCCGGCACGTCGCCGATCGACGCGAGCATCTGATCGAGCTTCGCCGGCAGATTCTCGCGAATCTGGCGAAGGTGGATGTAGCCGAATCCGGCGGCCGTCTTGCCATACGCGTCGCGATCGGAGACCTCGAGATTCGGTGGCGCGACGACGGGGCCCGCGGGTGCGTAGTTGGGGCCGCCATTGCGCGTGATCGTGATCGACTTCTTTTCGGCGCCCGAGAGGAGCCCGAACGAGATCGGCGTGCCCTCCCACGTCGCGAGCCCGAAGTGACCGGCCGCGTAGAGGACCGCGTGGTCGGTCGAGTACGTCTCGGTGTCGCGCATCTGTGCGGCGCGCTTCTCGAGCCATTGACGCGCGGGCACGTCGTCCACCGTCACCGCTTCCATCCCGACTCGGACGCCGAGGTCCGCCGCCTCTCCGAACGCCTCGACGACCAACACCTTCTTGCCCGCCGTCGCGAGATGGACCCGAGGTCCCGTCCAACGCCGCCCCTTCGACTCGTCGGCCTGGGCGGCCTTCCAACGGGCCTCGACGTCGGGCGAAAGCCTCGTGATCTCGGCGTGTCCGTCGTGGAGCCGCGCGAGGACGCGCTGGACGAGTTTCACGTACTCGATGTCGTCCTTCACCTTCTTCGCCGCCGCGCGCAGGTCCTTCGTGGCTTTCAACTAGTCGATGCCCTTGGCCGTGAGCAGCGACTTCGCCCGCTTCCCGAGTTCGTCGAAGAGGGCGTCGAAGTCTTTCGCGTACGCCTCGGCCTCGCCCTTGGCGAACGCGGTCGAGCCAGGTGCGGGCCCGGGTACGAGACCGGGGACGAGCACGAGCGCAGGTACGAGGCAAAGCACGAATCGACGCATGGGCACTCGTCGGAGGTCCATCGATCGGAGCCGCTGCACATGAGAATGCGCTGCAAGGAAGGCGCGCCGCCGATCGTACTCGGCGGCGCGCGAGTCAATACCTCGGGCGAAGACCCGACGCGAAGAGGAGTCTACTTCGCGGGCTCTTCGTCCGCGGGCGGAGCGTCCTCGTCCTTGGGCGGCTCGTCGCCCGGAGGGGGAGGAGGCGGAGGCGGAGGAGGCTTCGGGAATCCGCCACCCTTCGGAGGAGGAGGGGGCGGCGGGGGAGGGGGCGGCTTGCCCGAGCCGTCACCCATTCCGGGCGGGGGAGGAGGAGGCGGCGGCGGCGGCTTTCCATCCATGCCCGGCGGCGGCTCGCCGTCCGGAGGAGGGGGCGGCGGCGGACAATCACCCATGCCCTCGCCACCCTCACCATCGGGCGGCGGCGGGGGAGGAGGAGGAGGACCGTCCCCGTCGGGCGGAGGCGGAGGCGGCGGTTTGTCTCCATCCGGCGGCGGCGGAGGCGGCGGCTTGTCGCCATCGGGCGGCGGAGGATTGTCTCCATCCATCGGTGGCGGAGGAGGAGGGGGTCCATCACCCATACCCCCACCCATCCCGCCGTCACCCATACCAGGCGGCGGCTTGCCACCCTTGGGCGGCGGCGGCTTGCCACCACCACCACCTCCTCCGCCCGGGCCGCCGCCCCGCGCATAGGCGCTGGGCGAATCGAGGTGGGACGTGAGGCCACCAAACGCACCGCTGAAGACAAGCGTCGCGCCGACGAACGCGACGACGATGGCGCACGTTCGCGAGTGCCTGCCGCTGATCGACTCCGTCATGATCGAAACCTCCATGCCTTGAGCGCGGTGCGCAAACGGTACGCCCGCGTCACCGACGGGGGAAGAGTAGACCCGGGCCATGAGAGGCCCGTGATCACAACGTGAGAAATTCGCTCATATTTGAACGGTGCCCCCGGGAGGTCTACTGTGTCGTCTGCGCCTCTGCGCTCTGCTACGGCGAAGGGCCACACGGTCCAGGTTGCAAGGGCTCCTTGAACGATCGCCGTAGGAGAGCGCAGAGACGGGGTACGGATCGATTCGGTCCGTTCCGGTCGGAGGCGCTCGTGAAGATCCTGATCGTGGAAGACGATGCCCGCTGGTCGAGCCTGCTCGAGCGGGCGGTCAAGGAAGCCGGCTGGACCGCCGAAATCGCGCGCGACGGCGTCGAGGGCGACCATCTCCTGCGCACGGGCAGCGGCGACGCGGCCGTGCTCGATCTCGGCCTGCCGGGCAAGAGCGGATTCGAGCTCTTGAAACGCCTGCGCGCGTCGGGATCCACGTTGCCCGTGTTGGTGTTGACCGCGCGTGACGGGCTCGAGGAGCGCGTGGCCGGGCTCGACGCGGGCGCCGACGACTACGTGGTGAAGCCCTGCGCATTGACCGAGATCCTCGCGAGGCTGCGCGCGCTGCTGCGCCGAGGCGGCGGGTCCGGACCCGTGCTGCGCTACGCCGACGTCGAACTCGACCCCGCCCGCGGGGTCGCGACGCGCGCGGGTCAACGTTTGACGCTCAGGCCCCGCGAGTACGCGTTGCTCGAGTTCTTCCTCCGCCACCCCGAGTCGGTGTTGACGCGCGAGCGCATTTACGAACACGTCTGGGAGCACGACTTCGACGGACTGTCCAACGTACTCGAGGTCTACGTGCGCTACCTCCGCACGAAACTCGAGGTGCTCGGCGACCGGTTGATCCAGACGGTGCGCGGGCGGGGGTACGCGTTCCGTCACGGCGAATCGGGGCCGACGTGACGCTCCGGACGCGGCTCGCGGCGATCACCACGGCACTGCTCGCGCTCGTGCTCGCAGCCGCGGGCGTCGTGCTCGAACGCCTGACCGCCCGCGACATGGAACGCTCGCTCGAGAACCGCGTCGTCGAGCGGGCGCGCGGTCACGCCGCCGCGGCCGACGAGCCGCCGCCGCCGGACGAATCGGGTCCTCCCCCGCCCCGGCCCGATGGGCCGCAAAGCCCACCCGAGGACGGAAACGACGTGCGGCCCGACGAGGGCGGGAGGCCGGAGTCCGAGTCGCCCGGCCGGCCGGGGATGGCCGATGGGCAGGCGAGACGCGTGCTGCTGCCCGAATCCGACGGGGCCGCGGTGGAGGTCTTTCATTTCCAGCCGGGCAACACGCTCGTCGGCCCCACGCTCCGGACGCACTTGACGACGAGTGACGCAAAACTGACCGAGGCCGACGCCCGCGCACGGCTGTCGGTGAAGCGCGCATCGTTCATCGATCGGGTCGCGATCGGCGGGTCGAACTGGATCGTGGCACAGGACTTCGCGCCGCCGCTCGACGCCTCCGGTCGCCGTGTCGAGGCTCCGCGCCCGCGGATGGGCGGTCCGCGCGGAGGCGGACGTCCCCCGCCGCCACCGGCCCCGCCCCAACGCCGGGTGATCGCCGTCGCGTTTCTCGATGCGGGCCCCGCCGCCCGCGCGCATCGCACGCTCGTCATGGAGATGGGCGGGATCGGCCTCGGCGCGCTGGTACTCGGGGGGCTCCTTTCCTACGTCCTCGCGGGACGCATGTTGCGACCCGTGGCGGTCGCGGCCCGGGCCGCCGAACAAATCGAGCATGCGAAAGGCCGGCTGCCCACACCCGGCTCCAACGACGAACTCGGCCGTTTGGTCACGGTCTTGAACGGCATGCTCGCGCGCCTCGAGGCCGCGTCCGATCGCGAGAAGCTGTTCCTCGCGACCGCGTCGCACGAATTGCGGCGACCGCTGACCGCGTTGCTCGGCGAGCTCGAATTGGCTTCCGCCTCCGGCCGGTCGGGCGACGAGTTGCGCTCCTCGATCGCGCTCGCCCGCGACGACGGCAAGGCGATGAGTCGGCTCGTGGACGACATCCTCCATCACGCGAAGGCGCAGGCGGGCACGCTGCCGTTGATGGAAACGGAGGTCTCGCTTCGAGGCCTCGTCGCCGACGCCGTGAAGCGCAGCCGCCGCAGCGTCCTCCACCCGATGGATGTCCTCGTCGACGGCGTGCCCGACGCCATCGTTCGCGCCGACGCCGATCTGCTCCGACGCGCGCTCGAGAATCTGGTCGTCAACGCGGCGGTGCACGGCGGCGAGAGCGTCCACGTCGTCGTGCACGGCGAGACAACGCCTGCGGGCGCACGACTCCATGTGGACGACGACGGCCCCGGAATCGCGCCCGACGAGATGCGCACGATCTTCGACCCCTTCGGTCGTGGCGACCGCGCCCGAACGGTCCCGGGCTTCGGACTGGGGCTCGCGATCGCGCGCGACGTGGCGCGCGCCCACGGCGGCGAGTTGACGGTCGAGTCGCCACGCCCGGGCGCCGATCCGTCGCGACCCGGATCGCGTTTCACGCTCCGCATCGCGGCCGACCGCGTGTCGCGGGAACCGGCGTCGGACACGGGCCCCGGCGCGAGCTCGTAGGAACCAGCGGTGCGCGGGAACGCATCGACGATCCCGACTCCGTGTCTCGCCCAAGGTCGCGCGCGCGAACGTTTCGCGAGCCAACGTCAGCGACTCCAAAGGTGACTCCGGCACATTCCTTGTGCGAGAGCCGCCGCGTCCCGGGCTCTCGCGGTCGGACGGGCAGCGACCCGTCGACGTCACCGGCAAGGGCGCTCGAACTGGAGACCCGTCATGGATCGATCACACCACAGAAGCGCGTTCTGTCCGCGAGCCGTCGATTGGACGGCACCGCTGCTCTTGATGGGCCTCGTCGCGTGCGGGGGGGGTGGCGGCGGAACGACAATCGCGGGAGAAGGCGTGACGAAGGTCAAGGTGCTCATCGAGCACAATTTCACGGACGAGGACACGGGCTTTCAGGGATTCTTCGACGGCGATCCCTGGAACGAACTCACGCTCCGCCGCCCCGGCTCCCAATCGGTGGTCAACGTACGGGCGGAGGGCGCCTTGCGTGGCTTCGGCCTGACCGAACTCTTCTACGAAACCTCCGAACCACCCAACGCCGAGGTAGCGATCAGCGACGTGCTGGATCGACTCTCGGAGGGAACCTACGCGGCGACCGCAGACATGGTCGAGGGCAGGGACAGCTCCCGCTCCACTCCGTTGACGCACGCCATCCCCGTCGGGCCATCGATGGTGAGTCCGGCGGACGGAGCCATCGGGCTGGATCCCGCCGACGTGGTCGTCACATGGGGACCCGTCTCACAGGACCTCGACGGCCTGCCCGTCAACGTCGTCGGGTATCAGGTGACCGTCACCGTCCACGGCGCCAAACGGTTCCCCGCGACGTTCGCTCACCCTGAATTCAGCATCTTCCTTGCCTCCACGGCCCGCTCGGTGCGGGTGCCCGCGGAGTTCATGGAGGACGACACCTGCTACGACTGGGAAGTCCTGGCGATCGAGGAGAGCGGCAACCAGACGTTGTCGTCGTCGAGGTTCGCGACGGGCGTCGGGTGCCCGGTCGACCCGCCCGAGGTCGACGTGCCCCCCGAGATGACGAAAGCGAAGATCCTGATCGAGCACAACGCGACGGACGAAGACACCGGCTTTCAGGGCTTCGCCGACGGCGATCCGTGGAACTTGCTGACGATCACCGGACCCGGAGGCCTGATCGTCTCGGTCCGCCCGCAGGGAGGTCTGCTCGACTTCGGGCTGACGGAGCTGTTCTTCGAGACGTCGGAGCCCGAGAACGCCGAAGTCCCGATCACCGAAGTCCTCGCCCGACTTCCGGCAGGGGCCTACACGTTCACGGGAACCATGGTCGACGGAGGCGTGAGCACGCGCGTCGCGACCCTGTCTCACAAGATCCCGCGGGGCGTCGTGCTGACGGGACCGGCGGACGGCGCGACCGACGTGGATCCGTCGAACACGATCGTCTCCTGGAACGGCGTGACGACCAGCATCAACTCCGAACCGGTCAACATCGTCGGCTATCAGGTCATCGTCGAGGAGGATGCCGAGCCCGTCTACCCGCAAGGCTTCTACCGTCCGGTCTTCAGCGCGATCCTCGGAGCGAGTCTCCGACAGGTTCACGTGCCCGCCGAGCTCCTGCGTCCCGGCACGAACTACAAGTTCGAGGTACTCGCGATCGACGAGAGCGGCAACCAGACGCTGCAATCAGCGGCGTTTCGCACCCGATAGGTGCCGATGCACGGGGTCGAACCCGTCCCTCGGAGAGTGGCGGGGTGCCGATCGAAGGCACCCCGCCCGGGTCGTGGCGCGCGCAGGACGTGACGCGCGTCGAATGCCCGCCTCAAGCGCTCACAATGCTCGGGAGTTAGATTCTCCGCATGAAACCGACATGGTCCCTGTGCGTTGCATCGTTCTCGCTCGGGGTGGGGGCCGCGATCGTGGTTCTACGCGTGCGCCCGTCGGCCGCCCCGGTGGCGAACGACGCGCCCGCCGAGTCGCGGCCCGCGACAGCGCTGGAGCGGCCGCGCCCGGAGGAATTGGTCGCTCTGCCGCCGCGCGACCCGGCACCGCGACCGATCGAACGTGCCGCGACCGCAGCCGAGCCTCCAGCCGAAGGCACCGTCGATCCGCGCCGCGCCGGGTTGCTCGCGCGAATCCGCCAGGCAGGAGGACGCGTCGGGGTGCGCAAACTGACGAAGAACGGCGAGCCCGACCCGTCCGGCGTCGATTGGCTCGAGACGACGACGCTCGGTGACGCACGCCCCGTCGTGGCGCTGGTCCTTCCCTCGACCGCGATGGACACGCTCGCGGAACTCGCTGCGTTGCCCGACCTCACCGAACTGCACTTCACCGGCAACGAGAAGGAGATCGACCTCGCTCAGCTGCCCGCGATGCCCCACCTCGAGCACGTCGTGTTCGATGCGACGCGCGCCAGCGCACGTGGACTCGCCCCCCTCGCGCGACAGCGGCGTCTCGCGCGCGTGGAGTTCGGGGACGTGAGCCTGGACGGAGAGACGTTGGGTGTGGTCGCCGCGCTCGATGGCGTTCGCAGCCTCACGCTCGACAGCGGGCGCGTCACCGACGAGACCCTTGCCGCGCTCGCGAACGCGACGAAACTCGAGCAACTCAATCTCGACGACGCGCTCGTCACCGACGCCGGGCTCGCGCACCTCGCTGGAATGTCGAAGCTCAGGGAACTGGTGCTCACCGGCACCCGCATCACCGGCGAGGGCTTCCGACATCTCGCGAATCTCGCGGCGCTCGAGCGCGTGGATCTCGACAAGACGAGGGTCAACGACGAGGGGCTGCGACACCTCGCGGCGCTGCCCGCGCTGCGCTTCGTCGATCTGGAAGCAACCGACATCACGGACGCCGGCCTGGTCCACCTGGTACGCAGCCGCACGCTCGCCGAACTGATCCTCGAAGGCACGCGGATCTCCGACGGCGCCTTCGCGACCCTCGGAAGGCTCGCGACGCTCAAGGCGTTGAGTGTCCTCAACACCCGGATCACCGCCGAAGGATTGGAGCGCTTCCGCTCCGCGCACCCCGAGGTGCGCGTCGAGGAGTGAGGTTTCGGTTCGCACCCGAGAGGGAACGATCCGGCCCGGTCTGCGCGCGAGTTCGCGGCGCTGCTCGAACGCGACTCGACGCGCGCCGATGAAGCCGCACCTGGAGACAATGAGTTCCTAAGAATCCGTGCATAGCGTTCTCCCCGTTCGACGCATCCGGGGTTTCGAATCAGCGAGCTCTTCGCTCGAAGACCCGGACGCGCGGCGATGGAGCGCATCATGAGTTCGCGACCCCAGCCCGGCGACCGGCCACGCGGATTCGTCTTCATCGAGCGCCGCACGATCCGGGCCCGACGCCCGTTCGGTGCGTGCGGATTCGGGCGGCGCGCGGCCGCCCGAATCCTCGCGCCGTGCGCCATCTCGATCATGGCGGTCGGCTGCGCTCGAGCTCGGGGCTCCGACTCGTTCGCCGCGTCGACCGCCGCCGCGCGATCGACGTGCGCGATGTCGTCGAACTCGTCGCCCCACCGGGTGGAGCCCGCCCGCTCGTCGGACGAACCGGGCGACCCGTTCGTCCGCCGCCGGTGCGGCCCGTGGGCGCCCCTGCTCCCCCGCGAGCCGACTCGGGAGGTCGATCTTGCACCGCCCTCCGAAGCCCACGACGTCGTGCTCGGCGTCAGCCTCGGGGTCGCGATCCCGGGCAATCAAGATCTGAAATTCAAGAGATACGACGCCGTGGGGGCCATGAGCGACTTTCTGTTCTCGAACGACGTGAACGCATCCGATGCGGCGATCTCGTCCGCACACGTGACCGTCTGGCGCAAGGGCGGTGCGGCCGACGGCTTCGGACTCCGGCTGGAAGGCACCCATTGGACGACCCGAACGACGGCTGGTCATGTCGTCGAGCGCTTGCGAGCGGGCAGCACCGCACAGGCCCCCCCGTTTCACGAGATCGACCAGGATCGATTCGGGCTGTTCGCCAGCGTCGCGAGGAGATTCTCGCCATCGGGCCCGATCGACACGTCACCGTACGTCTTCGGTGGACTGGGCGTGGGCGCCGTTCGGTCGAGAATCAGTCGAGGAGACACGATGTGGGGGCCGGCGCTCGGGGCGCACGTCGGCGTGTCCGTTCCGCTGGCCGATCGACTGCGCGTCGCCGTCGAGGGTCGATTCGTGGTGACCCACGACGTCGACGTGCGCGGCTACCCGAAGGACTGGCACGTAGACACCTCGGGAACTCCGACGATTCTCGGCCAGGCGCACCTCGACACTCGTTTTTACGCCCTCACGATCGGAATCGAACTTCGCCTGTAGCGCGGGAGTTTTCGCCTAGCGACGGGGCCCGCGCCGGACGCGGGCCCCGTCGCGCGCCCGTGAACGTGCGGACCGTTGCCCATTCGAGGCTCGGCACCTACCTTTGCACGCCGGATGGCGCGTCGGATCGCGACGCGCCGACGAAAGGAGCACCATGAAGCGGCGAGCGGCGGCACGTTGGCTTTGCTTCGCGATGCTGCTTCGTGCCGGCGCGCCGTCCGCGACCGCGGCGCCGTTCGACTATGCGGACGAATCCGAAGTCGCGCCGCTCGATTGCTGGCCGATGCCCGACGGCTGTCCCTCACGGTCGGGTGCGTGCCGGACCACGGTCCCGAGGGGCCCGCTCGAACGTGCGTGGACGTACGAGCCGAAGAAGGGCGAGATCACGGGCGAAGCGCTCGTCTGGAAGCACTTGGTCGTCGTGCCCTTCGCCGACGGCTTCGAAGTGCTCGACCTGGTGACCGGCGGCGTGCTCGCCTCAAAGCGGAACATCGCGAAGAATACGACCACGGTGCCGGTCATGGGCCCGGGGTTCATCCTCGCCCGCACGGCGCCCGACCGGTTGGAGGCGTTCTCGATCGACCTCGGGACGAAGGCGTCGAAGTCGATCTGGTCGTGGAAGTGTCCGATCGGCGACATCACGTCGAACCCGATCGTCTGGGAACGCGACATCTACGCCTTCTCGGGCGCCACCGCGTACCGACTGCGCGTCGGGCGCCCCGAGCCGATATGGGAGTCGAAAGGCCGGGAGCCGGAGTCGGTCTCCGCGGATGCCCCGTACGAGCATCGACGGGTCCCCGAACCGGCGGGGCAACCGTCGATCGTCGGCGGTCGGATGTTCATCGTCACCGAGCGTCCGGTGCGGGTCGAAGGGGGCAGGACGAGCATCTGGGTCGAACTCACCCAGATCGAGACCGGCACGGGCTATCGCTTCAAGCCGAGCTTCCTGAGCACGTCGGCGCAGAGCCGCGACGGCGGATACCGCGGCTCGGGCTTCATCACCGGGCGTGCGCGCGCCGAGTTGTTCGTCCTCACGAACGGCGGGTTCCTCACCGCCAAGGACACGGACACGACGACGGCGTTGCTGCCGACGGACGACTCTCCGCCGGGAGACATCCGGCTCCTGTCGTTGCGAGGCCCGCCCGTCCGCTGGAAAGATCGCTGGGTGCTCCTCGACGTCGACGAACACAAGCAGCCGTACCTCGGGATTACCGTCGATCCGAAATCCGAGTCACCTTCCAGGAAGGCGAAGAAAGAGCCCGCCGACAAGGGTCCCAATCTCGCGCGCGACGTTTTGTCCGACGCGACGCACAGCCAGCACATCCTCGCCGCGGGTGTGCCCGCGACGTCGGCCGGGAACGCGATCCTCGTCGGCCCCGTCGTCTTCGATCCGGATACGCGCGACGTGCTGCACGAACTTCCCGCGAGGGCCGCATTTCGCACGGTCCCGGCCCGCGGCACGATCCTCGTCGTCGAGGGCGACGAAGTCGGGCATGGCACGCGTCTCGTGGCGTTTCGAGCCAAACGCGCACCTGCGGGTGCCGCGACGGTCGTATTCCGGCCGACGCCGCCGGCGGGAGCCCCGACGGACGCGGCGATCGTGTCGCCCTCGCTCACCGTCGTCCGGCGCGACGGCGTCGTCAGGACGGGCGCGGTCGCCTTCGTCCCGGGTGCGGACACGATCTCGTTCCCGCCGCCGTCGCCGAAGCCGGGGGTCAGGCCACCTCCCGCGCTCCCCGACGAACGCTGGCCGCTGGTCGACGTGGCGTTGATCACGGACTCCGGTCGACACGTGCTCCACGCGGGGGACCCGGACGACGCGATCGCCGCGATGACACGCGCGGCGGAGGCGATGATCGCGAGAGAGTGGTTCGCGTTCGCGTCGGAGGCATGGAAGAAAGGCGCGATCGCCCGTGCGCGCGTCGCCCTGTCCCTCGCCGAAGCGTACGGCACGCCCGACGCCGACGTCTGGCGCTCACTCGTCGAGATCGACGCCGCCGAGAAGCGCGCGCGCAAGCCCACGTCGTCGGACGAGAAGGCGCTCGACGCGAAGGAAGCGGCGGTCCGGACGAAGTCGGCCGGCACGGTCTGGAGTTGGTCGGAGGGCATTCCCGCGGACGCCCCACCGGTGCTCGTCGCGCGCCTGGCGCGTCTCGCGCTCGACGCCGACCCGTCCACGACCGGTCCCTCGGAGTGGGTACGGGCGCACGTGCCGCCGGGCATCGAGACGGGCGCTTCATTCGCGACGCGCGACTGGCTCACGTTCCTCGACGCGCTCCGCACGACTCCGGTGCACCTCGTCGATGTGCCGCCGGTCCAGAAGAACCTCACCAATTCACAACGCCACTTGGGCGCCGCGCGGGCGACGTGGCGCAAGGACGTCGTGGCGTTCGAATGCCGCCGCGCCGTCGTCATCACGCCCGTCGTGAGTCCCGGACGCATCGCCCGCTGTCTCGCGACGGCCGAGCTCGTCTGTCGGGCGCTCGAGTCGATCTTCGAGGAGTACCGCCGAAAACGCGCGGAGACCGATCCGCTCGTGATGTACCTCTACGAGACGAAGGAGGAGTACCTCGAGCGGTCGGGCGGCACCGGGACGCTCGAGTGGACGCTCGGGCACTACTCGCCGTCGGACGGCGCTTCGCGCCTCTTCGTGCCGGCCGACGACGCCGAATTCGCGTCGGTCGCGGCGACCTTCGCGCACGAACTGACGCACCACTGGATGGATCTGTGCTGCCCCGCGTTCTCGGACGCGGAGCGCGTCCAGGGGCAGGGGAACCGGCCGGGATACTGGATCGAGGAGGGCTTCGCGCAGTTCATCGAGGAAGGGCGCGCCGACCTCGGCACGGGCCGATACGAGCTCGAGTCGGCGACCGCCGAGTCGGTCGACATCGTCGCCAACGTCGGCGTGCAGCAGATCGTCCCCTGGTCGTTGCTCTTCGAGATGAACAGCGCCGGCTTCCGCCGCCTCGACGCCACGAAGCCGCAGATCGACGTTCCGATGCGGTGGAAGCTCGGATTCCGTCGGCGACTCACCGACATGAATCTCTTCTACGCCCAGGCCGGGGCGGCGACGCGGTACCTCTACTTCGCGGAAGGCGGCAAGCACCGCAAGGCGCTGCTCGAGTTCGTGGCCACGTTCCACGCCAATCGCGCGGCGGCCGACACGCTTTCGAAGGCGCTGGGCATGAGTTACCTCGATCTCGGCGCGAAGGTCACGGCATGGTGTCAGGAGTTGCAGCGCACCGGCACGAAGTGAGCGGCCGAACCGGAACACCGGCCGATCTCGCCGACTCGTGGACTCCCGCGATACGGAGCCCATCATCGGAGGCTCGCGCAGGAAGCGCCGCTCCATCGGCCCCATCGGCCATCCGTCGGTTCGGTCCGTCCCGACAGGCGCCCCCGCGACCGTTCAAGGCAGGACGCGGAGACCCTCGCGCTCCGCCGCCGACTTCAGCCGATCGTCGAGACACACGAATTCGAGCGAGGACGGCCGTCGTTCCGCCGCGGCGAGGGCGGCCGCCAACTGGACGGCGTCTCCCGCCGGCAGACCGTCGTGGACGCGGAGCAACCGTCGCGCTTCGTCGCGGATCGCGGGAGATGGTTCGACCTCGCGCCAGCGTCGGGAGATCCAATCGAGCCGCTCGATCCCTGACGCCTCGTCCGCGATACGTCCCGTCCTGCGCGAGCGCACGAGCGCGGAAACGCATTCCACCGGCGTCGCCCACCACACGACCAGATCGCCGTCCGCTCGCAGTTGGGTCCTCATCGAGGCGCTCGAAGCCTCTTCGACGAGCAAGGGCACGATCGCCGAAGAATCCCAGAATCTCATCGCCCTTCGCTCCGCTCGTCCAAGAGCGCGGAGAGGACGGATTGCCCCTTGTTCGTCCGGACGGGCGAAGCCCTGAGGATGGGGCGCCAATCGACGGACTCCGAGGGCGGGCGAAGCACGCCCGCCCTCTCGAGACGTGCGACCCTCGCGGAGTCCGCTTCATCACCTGACGGGCGGACGGGCTCGAGGCGGCCCACGGGCCGTCCCCGGCTCAGGATGAGCACGGTCTCGCCCTGCTGCACGCGACGCAGGAGCGCACTCAGGTGCTCCTTCAGATAGGCCACCGTGGTCGTTTTCATATGACCATCATAGTCACGAAAGGATGCCGGTCAACGCGCCGGTCGGCGCTTCGCGAGTCCATGGCGCAGGACGCCCCCGACGGGGCCTATTCCACCCGGACCATCGGCCGCGAGACGACGTCGAGGCGGCGTGCGAAGTGGAGATGCGCGGGCGGGCCCGTGAGGTCGAACCCGATCGGCGCGGCCATCGAGTTCTCCTCGATCGACGCGGTCGCCGGCTGGAGCGGCCACGGGACGTGCTCGATGTCCACGCGACGGAGCGCGCCGTCACCGCCGAGCGAGTAGAGACAATCTCGCGCCGTCAACCAATCGTCGATCGAGCCCGGTCTCGCGCGGAACACGTCGCCCGTCGGGGCGTAGCGGGCCGAAAAGCGGGCGGGGGGCGCGTCGGCGTGGGTGCGCTCCGATCGATAGACGACGGCCTCGCCCTCCCGCGCGCACGAGATGCGGGCGTCGAAGTAGGGCAGATGGAAGAAACGGCGGGCGACGCGCACGGCCAGTTTCTTCGTGGCATCGAGGCTCACGAACCAGACTCCGGGCCTGCCGCCGTGCGTGACGTACGTCCGCACGTTGATCTCGGGGAACGACGAGAGTCCGGGGATCGGCGGAAGGATGCGCGGCCCCATCCGCGTCATGCGGAACGGCACGACACCGAGCCACGCGCGGCCCTCGAAGAGCTCGAGTTCGAGCGACCTCGGAATCAACGCCCGCATCCGCGTCACGTCGACCGGCCAATGCGCGAAGAGGAGGTCGTGCCACGACATCCGGGTCGCGAACGCGCCGCGAATCACGGATACCAAGCATGGGAACGAAGGTGGGTAGGCACGCGACCGTCGAGTCTACGGCACCCGTAGTCGTTCCCCGACGGCACCGGTGGGTCGGCGGCGGCGTCCGGAGAACCACCCCCTTGTCAGCGCTGAATCGGGGACCTACCCTCTCCCATCGTGGGATTGCCTCATTCCGGCGGGCCGTCCGAGCGGCGTTTTGGAGACGCGGTGCGGCGTCATGCCGCGACCGCCGCATCCCCCATCGCCGCCGCGGAAGGTCCCGACGCGTCGGCTGACGCCTCCGGATCACAGGCTCCTGGCATACAGGCTTCCGGAGCGGAGACCTCGGGACGCCTCGTCGAGCGTCTCGAACGAAGCGAGGCGCGCTACCGTCATCTGGTCGAACTTTCGCCCGACGGCATCTTCGTCAGCCGGGACGGACGCATCTCGTTCGCGAACCCGGCGTTCCTCCGGTTGGTCGGCTCGACACACCTCGACCGCGTGCTCGGCCGGCGGGTCCTCGACTTCGTCGACGCCGACTCGCGCGAAGCCGCCAACGAGATGATATGCCGCATGATCGAGTCGGGACGCCCCGAACCCCTGCTCGCGAGCCGCCTGCTCGCGCTGGACGCAACGGTCGTGGACGTCGAGATCGCGGCGATGCCCTTCGACGAGGACGGCGTGCGATGCGTCGAGGTCGTCGTGCGCGACGCGACCGCGCACCGCCGGCGCGACGATGCCGTTCAGCATGCGCAGGATCAACTCGAACAGCGCGTCGCCGAGCGGACCCGAGAGCTGCTCGCGAAGGAACGCTCCGTGCGCGCGATCGTCGAGACGGCGCTCGACGGGGTCGTCTCGACCGACGATCGGGGCCTCGTCACCGGCTGGAATGCGCGCGCGGCGGAGATTTTCGGCTGGTCCGCCGCCGAGGCGATCGGGCGAAGCGTCGTCGAATTGTTCGTGCCGCCCCACCTCGCCGAGCTCGCGCGCACGAGCCTCGCATCCCTCGTGGGCGGCGAGCGCACGGGATTCAGCGCGCGATTCGAGACGCCCGTCGTCGCGCGCTCGGGCCGGGAGTTCGTGGTCGAGGTGTCGGTCGTCCGCCTCGATACCGCGACGGGTCCGGCGTTCAGCGCGTTCGTGCGCGACATCGAGGATCGCCGCAGCACCGATCAGGCGATTCGCGAGGGCGAGCGCCGGCTGCGCCAGATCATCGACCTCGTCCCCCACTACATCTTCGCCAAGGACGCCGAGGGTCGCTTCCTGCTCGCGAATCGGGCCGTCGCCGACGTGTACGGGACGACCGTCGACGAGTTGATCGGCCGAACCGATGCCGACTTCGTGAAATCCAGCGCCGAGGTCGAGCGATTCCGTCGCAACGACCTCGAGGTCATGAGCGGCGGCACCGAACGACTGGTCGTCGAGGAGCGCATCACCGACCCCTCGGGCGTCGAGCACGTGGTCAGCACGATCAAGATCCCCTTCGTCTTTTCGGGGACGGACGCGCGCGCCGTCCTCGGGGTCGCGACCGACGTCACCGAGCAGGCGAGAACCGAGCAACGCATCCGCGACGAGAAGCGCCGGCTGCGCCAGATCATCGATCTCGTCCCCCACTTCATCTTCGCGAAGGACCTCGACGGACGGTTCCTGCTGGTCAATCAGGCGGTCGCCGAGGCCTACGGCACGACCGTCGAGCGGATCCTCGGCCGCTGTGACTCCGATTTCGCGAAGTCGGATGCGGAAGTCGCGCACTTCCGCGCCGACGATCTCGAGGTCATGCGCGGGGGGCGGCCCAAGGTCATCCCGGAAGAGACGATCACCGATGCGGCCGGCAACGAACGCATCCTCCAGACCGTCAAGATCCCGTTCACGTTCTCGGGCACCGGGTCGCCGGCGGTGCTCGGCGTCTCGACCGACATCACCGATCGCAAGCGCGCCGAAGAGCGGTTCCTCCAGTCCCAGAAGATGGAGGGGCTCGGGCGGCTCGCGGGCGGCATCGCCCACGACTTCAACAACCTCCTGACGGCGATCCTCGGGTACGCGCAGCTGCTCTCGAGCGATGCGGGCGCGGGTGCGTCGGTCCGTCGCGACGTGGACGCGATCCGCGGCGCGGCGGAGCGCGCGGCGGCGCTGACCCGCCAGCTGTTGACGTTCGCCAGGCGCCAGCGCACCGAGGCCCGCGTGGTCGACCTGAACCAGCTGACCCTCGACATCGACAAGCTGCTGCGGCGCGTGCTCGGCGCCGACATCGAGCTGGTGACCGTCGTGGGCGACGGCAGCACGCCCGTCGAGGCCGATCCGGGGCAGCTCGAACAGGTGCTGGTCAACCTCGCGGTGAACGCGCGCGACGCGATGCCGAGCGGCGGACGCATCGTGCTGTCGATCCGGGAGCTGGCAGAAGACGACCTGCCGTCCGAGGCCAGGGGGCAATTGAAGGCCGGGCCGGCGGTCGAGATCTGCGTCGAGGACACCGGCGTCGGCATGACGAGAGACGTCCTCGATCGCGCGTTCGAACCGTTCTTCACGACCAAGGGGCCCGGCGTCGGCACGGGCCTGGGTCTCTCGACCTCGTACGGCATCGTCAAACAATTCGGTGGCCACATCTGGGGCGAGAGCGCGCCGGGGCGCGGGAGCACGTTCCACATCGTCTTTCCGCGGTCGCCGAAGGGGACGACGCATGCGCGTGAGGGCGACGATCGCCCCGCGCCGCGCGGCGGCGAGACCGTGCTCGTCGTGGACGACGACGGCATCGTGCTCGACGTGTCGGTCCGGGCGCTCGAGGCCAGCGGGTACCACGTCTTGCGCGCCGCGACGGCGACGGCCGCCCTCGCAATCTCGACGGCGCATCCGGGCCGGATCGACCTGCTCGTGGCCGACATGGTCATGCCGGGACTGTCGGGACCCGAGGTGGCCGCACGCGTCGTCTCACAACGGCCGGGCACGCGCGTGCTGTTCGTCTCGGGCTATCACGAAATCCCGACGACGCCGCCCGGACTGCTCGTGGGCGGCGGTGAGATCCTCTCGAAACCGTTCACGCCCGCATCGCTCGCCCGCAAGGTGCGCGAGACGCTCGACGCGGACGCGTAGCGAGTCGGCGGCTACTTGCGACGGAAGTTCAGCGTCATTCCGCCGTCGGATCCGGAGAGCGTGCCGTCCTTGAAGGTGAAGGCCTTCGACTCCGCGGAATTGCCTTCGACCGGCTTCCCGTTCTTCGTCTTCGGCGTGATCGTGACCGTGTCGCCCGACTGCGTCCAGACGCCGGTGCCCGTTTCGGTCTCTTCGCCGGGCATGTCGACATCGGACACCATGGTGCCGTCCTTCTTGAGCGTCACGGCGAATTTCATCTTGTCGAATCCACCCATTTTCTCGGTGAACTCCTTCATCGCCTTGTCCTTCTCGGGTCCGGCCGGCAGCATCTCCACTCCGGCCTTCGCGATCTCCATCATCGGCTTCATCATGTCGGCGATGGGCTTGGTGTCCATCAGCCACGTGCCGACGGGGCTCTTCGGGTCGAACGACTCCGCGGTGATGCCGCCGGCTCCCGGCCCGCCCGTTCCGCCCGCCTTTTCTCCACACCCGACCGTGCCCGCGACGAGGAGGAGTCCGAGCACCGAGGCGAACGTCTTGCGCATGAGGCGGTTCTCCGTCCGGTCGCGTCATGGGTGACCTCGATGGTCCCGACGGCCGGCGTGCCGCGAGCCTAGGGGCGCCGACGTCCGCGACCAAGAACGAGGCGACGCGAACGAGGGACGGGACCTGCGTCCGACGATCGTGACACCACGGTGAATCCACCGTGAACCCACCGTGAACCCACCGTCGGACGGACGATCAGGAGCGAGCCGGACCCGATCTCACGAGTCGGAATCGATCGTGCCCGACCCCGTACTTTCTCCACGTTTCCCGCGCTTCGTACTCGCCAGCACCGCTGCCACCGCCGGGTCGCGACGCCGACTCGACGTGATCCCGAAGATGCGCTCGCGCACCACGGTCGTCGCGCCCACGACGACCGCGCCGAGTTCCGCCTTCGCTTCCTCGGCCACGGCGCTCGGCACGACGCATGCCCCCCGCCCACGCGCCGCCACCGCCGCCAGCAACGCCCCATCGTCCATTTCGCCCACTACGACGGGTCGAATCCCTTCGGCCGCGAACCAGGCGTCGAGCGCCCGGCGGATGGCCGCCCGCGGCGTCGGCAGGAGAATCGGCGCCCCGTCGAGCGACCAGGGAAAGTTCCGCGCGAGCCGCGCCAGACGCCGGGGCGCGAGGAACGTGACGCCACACTCGAGCAGCAGCGTGTTCTTCGCACGCGCGGGCGGCAGTTCCGCTGCGGGCGCGTCGGACAGCACGAGGTCGAGGTCGTGGCCCTCGAGTTCGGCCAACAGCGCAGGCAATGACCCTTCCCGCACCTCCACGCGTACGGCCGGCGCGGCGTCGAACACCGGGTCGATCAGCCGAGCGGCGAGCGCCTTCGGAATTCCGTCGAGGAGTCCCACGCGCAGACGCACCGGCCGGCCCGGGACCCAACCGTGTGCGGCCTGTTCCAACTCCCCGCCGAGGCGGAAGATGTCGGCTGCAAACCCCGCCACCGCCTGCCCCGCCTCCGTCGGGAGGAGACGCCGACCCCGCCGTTCGAGCAGGGCGACCCCGAGCGCACGCTCGAGCGTACGGAGCTGCACGCTGACCGTCGGCTGCGTGACCCCGAGGGCGCGTGCGGCCGCCGTCACCGAGCCGAGGCGAGCCACGGCCTCGAAGTAGCGGAGATGGTCGAAGTCGAACCGAGCCGGTTTCATAGGTTCAGTCTATGGACGATATCGATTTCATGCCCGTAGTCGAAGGGTGAAGGAGGGGGCATGCTCTCTTCCCGCTCTTCCCCGGAACCACGATGCTGCTGCTTCAACTCGCCGCCACGAACCTCGCCTGGGGAGGATTTCTCCTCCTCATCCTCGCCATGCTCGCCCTCGACCTGGGCGTCTTCCACCGGAAGTCGCACGTCGTCTCGACGAAGGAGGCGCTCGGATGGAGCGTCGCGTGGGTAAGCCTCTCGCTCCTCTTCGGTGCGGGCGTCTGGGTGGTCATGGGCTCCGAGCCGGCCCTCGAGTACCTCTCGGCGTACGTCGTCGAGAAGACGCTTTCGGTCGACAACGTCTTCGTCTTCGCGATCATCTTCTCTTCGCTCGCGATCCCCGCGATCTACCAGCATCGGGTGCTCTTCTGGGGCATCCTGACGGCGCTGATCCTGCGCGCGATCATGATCTTCGCGGGCACCGCGCTGCTCGAACGCTTCCACTGGCTCATGTACGTCTTCAGTGCCTTCCTCGTCCTGACGGGGCTCAAGCTGCTCTTGCGAAAGGGCGAGCACGACCCGGCCGCGTCGTTGGCGTTCCGCGCCATCCGGCGCTTCGTCCCGACGTCGCCCACGCTGGACGGTCAGCGGTTCATCACGCGGGTGGGCGGCCGCCGCGTCGCGACGCCGCTCTTCGCCGCGCTCCTGCTCGTCGAGGTGACCGACGTCATCTTCGCGCTCGATTCGATTCCCGCCGTGCTCGCGATCAGTCGCGATCCCTTCATCGTGTTCACATCGAACGTCTTCGCGATCCTGGGCCTTCGCTCGCTCTACTTCCTGCTCTCGGGCGCGATGACGAAGCTGCCCGGCCTCGACGTGGGGCTTGCGGTCGTGCTTCTGTTCGTCGGCTTCAAGATGGCGGCGATCGAGATCGTGAAGCTGCCCGCCGTAGTCTCCTTCGGGATCATCCTCGCGATCCTCGCGACATCGGTGCTCGTCGCGCGGGCGCGCGTGCGGCGCCAGTCGACCGACACTGCATGATGGAATACGGGAGGCAGGCACGCTTTCCTCAACTTCGCGACGCAGCGCGGAACACTCCCCCGATGAAGTTCGTTCGCCCGTTCGTCGTCGCCGCGCTCACCGCCACACTGGTCCGATCGGCCGTCGCCGACGACTCGCCGTCGATTCGGGGCGTCGTTCGCGACATCACGCGCCGTCCCGTCGCATGCGTGCCCGTGCGGTGCACCGGCGTCTCCGACGTGACGACCGATGCCGTGACCGATACCGAGGGTCGCTTTGAGATTCGCGGACTGAAGCGCGGGGAGACGTGGATCGCGCTGCTCGCCGAGAGCGGCGTCGGCGACGATGCCGAGCGCACGCTCGCCTGGAGCGCGCCGGTCGAGCAGGACTTCGTCATCCACGGCGAACTCGACCTCTCGGGCCGGGTGATCACGAAGGAGGAAGGCCCCTTCGTGCTCGAACTCGACTGGAACGCAGACGCCGGAGCGGGGGCATGGGGATCCCGGACGGCGCGTCGCCTGACGTTGCCCCCCGACGGGTCCTTCGGTTTCACGGCGTTGCGCGCGGGCACCTATACGCTTCGCGTGGCGAAGGACGGTCTGGCGCGATCTACACAGCAGGTGGAACTCTTCACCTCCGCGAGCGGGTTTCAGGTCACGCTCCCCACCGTGCGTCGAGCGTCCTTCGCGGTACGGGTCGTCGCCGCGTGGCCCGAGGCATCGTCCTTCACGAGCGTCTGGCTTCGCCCCGAGAGTGCAGGCCGGGAAGACACTCTCTACGGCGAGCCGCGCGACGACGTGTTCCACTTCGAGCACGTCGTCGTCGGACGCTACTGGGCGCAGGTGCGCCACGTCTTCGGAGACGAACCCGAGACCTCCGTGTCTCGCGACCGCTGGTTCCCGTTGGATGTCGGAGACGCGACGGGGCCCGCAACCGTCACCTGCGTTCCTGCAGAGGACGTGCGCGTCACGCTCGTTCCCCCGAAGGGCCGGTCGTTCATCGAAGGTCGCGTCGTCGCCGCGAGCGGGCCGTTCGAGTCGGTGACGAAGTTCGAGATGCGCCGCGCGCCCGACGGGCGGGTCTCGATCTGGAAAACGCCCGATCGGTCTCCGGGTTTGCCTCCGGGGCTTCGAAAGGAACCCGTGGTCGGCGAAGCCCTGCCGTTGCCCGATCAGGTCGACGGTCCGCAGCGGATACGCGTCGAGGCGCTCGGCGTAGACCCGATCGAACGGACCTTCACGGTCACGGGACCGACCCGCCTCGAGATTGCGCTGCCCGGACTCGCGGGAGGCGAAGTTGCGATGGCCGACGGCGTCGACAAGGCCCGGGTCCAGCACCTTCGCGTCGATGCGCGCCGGGACGAACCCGAAGCGAACTGGGCGGAGGTCCTCTGGTGGCGCCTCTGGCC
>JANNRO010000467.1:0-7396 GCA_031401505.1 Planctomycetia bacterium | reverse complement strand
TGACTCCCTTTCGTGCTGGGTCACCACTCCCGGCCCGCCCTACGTACCGATCGCGGGTGCGCTCGTGCGCCTGTCGCACGGAGAGCGCAAGACGGCCGAACTGCGCTCGGACGCCAAGGGTGAACTAGTGTTCTCGAATGTGTTGTTGGCGGATCGATCGCCGGTGCTGTACGCCTCGGCGCTTGGCCACTATGTGACCGAGACGCCGGTCTCCGACGTGCGCGTCGCTCTCGACGGCCTGGTTCACAAGCAGGTCTTCCTTGCTTCGAGAGCGCAGCCGATTCCCACCGCGGGACGTCCGTTCGGGAGTGAGGAGCAGACGCTGTCGATGTCGGTCACGGTCCTGGGGCGCGTCGTCGCCGCGGACCGTCGTGGCGTCTCCGGCGCATGGGTCTGCGTGCGCGGCTTCCCGTCGGTCGTCCGCACGGCGTCCGACGGCACGTTTCGCCTCGCCGAGGTTCCCCTCCGATTCGATCCGAGACAACGGTCGCTCGTGGCGCTCGACATCGTCGTAGAGAAGGGAGGCAGCCTCGCGGCGGCTTCCCGCAACATCTCTCCCGCGTCGGCGGACCGGCCGGTCAACTTCGGCGACGTGGAACTCATCGCCCCCGCCGAGATCGTCGGAGTCACGCTTCGAGACCGGTCGAACGATCGGACGAGATACCCGCTCGTCGATCTCGTCCGCGCCAGCGACGGCGGGAGTGTCGTGGAGACGGCCGTCGGCGGTGAGTTCGGCGATTTCAGGTTCACCGGGCTCGCCGACGGCAAGTACCGGGTTCGTGCGCGCGACGGGAGGGGTGCCGGCGAGTCGTTCCAGATCGAGATCGATCGGGGTCGCGCGAAGCCGACGTTCATCGAAGTTCGGCTGTATGACGCCTCGATCTGCGCGGGCCGGATCGAGGACCGCGAGGGCACACCGCTCGGCGGCGTCGCCGTCTGGCTCGATACGGACCGGACGAATCGGCCGTGGGGAGACGCGGTGCCGGCGGAGGTTCCGGTCATCACCGATGCAGAGGGGGCCTTCCGCTTCCTTTGCTTCGGGGTCCGACCACTCGCGGTTCAATTCCTCCCCGACTCGGAGCGGCGGGGCAGCACGATCCGCGTAGCCGTTCATGCGGGCGAAGACAACGTGATCCGGCTCAAGACCTACGTGAAGCCGCCCCGGCGCTGAGGCACCCCTTCGCGACGGTTGCGCGTCATCGAGAGCGTCACGGCGGAAAGGGAGTTCGGTCTATTTCGGCAAGCGGACGACATGCCGAGCGTACCAATGTGCGAGCTCGTCCTCGCCCGTTCGACCCATGGCCGTGTCGAGAATCAGATCGCGAGCTTCTTCCGCGTCGACATCAGCGAGCGTGCGTTCGTTCAACACGAGGAACGCGAGCGCGGAGTAAAATGCCGTTCGCTTGTTTCCGTCGTTGAAGGCGTGTGCCGTGGCAAACGCGTAGGCGTAAGAAGCCGCGCACTGCGCGATGCCGACAGACTCGTATGCCCATTTGAATCGAGCCCGGCCCGCCGACGCCTCGAGCACTCCTTGGTCTCGCACGCCGGGCATACCTCCGTGCCGAGCCAGAAAGAGATTGTGAATCTCAAGCGCCGTGCGCCATGAGAGCCACGCCGGCTCGGTCAATGGAACGCCTCCTAGCGGGCCGGGTGGCCGGCCGGATGGGCGCGGTCGTACTCCGCCAACAGTCGCCCAACCGAGTCGAAGCGCGAGAACTCACGGCGGAGTCGAGCGCCCGTTTGTCCTCGTACTCCGAGAAACGTGCTCGTGGCGGCAGCGCGCTTGACGACGGCCTTCTTGCGGCTGGCGGGTTTGGAGGAGGTTCGACGACGCGGCATGACGAGAGGATAACACGGCCGGTACGGCGGGACGGCCGTGCGATCGACGAAACGATGCGGGGGTCATCGGGTTCCGGCATCGACGTTCGAGGCGTCAGTCCCGCGTCGGGGCGCGTGTCGTCCGTGCGGGCTCGGCCAGTACCTCGAGGCGGAGCATCGAGAGGATGTCGCCGCGGGACAGCGTGCCCACGAAGCGCGGGTCGTCGGCGGAGGCGATCACCGCCACCTCGTCGAGCTCCGGATCCTGGAAGCGCGCGAGCACCTGCGCGATCGCTTCGTCCTGCGAGACGGCGGGGACCGGTACCGCGACGTCCACGGCGATGATCGACGCCGACTCCGGTCCCGCGTCGAAAAGCGCCTTCACGTCGTGGATGCGCGCGACGCCGACGTAGCGGCCGCCGTCGCCGACGACGTAGAGGGCGTCGCGCCGCGTATTCAGGAAGATGTCGAGCACCTTCGAGAGCGCCGCGTTGGCGGGCAGCACGGGAGCGTCGGTCCGAAGGATGTCGCGCGCGTACGTGCGGAGCAGCGCCGCCTCCTCGACGCCGTCGGGCAGCTTGACGCCTCGGCGCTTCAATCGCGCCGTATAGAGGCTGTCGGAGTGCATCCACTTGGAGAAGAGGGTGGCGGTGATCGTCGCGAGCATCAGCGGCGCGATGCTGTCGGGGTCGTGAGTCATCTCGAAGAGCACGAGGATCGTCATCAGCGGCGCGTGCGTCGTCGCCGCCAGCACGCCGCCCATGCCGAGCAACGCGTAGAGCCCCGCGTCGATGCCGGGGAACCCATACGAAAACGCCATCCCGAACGCGCCGCCGAGCGCGGCGCCCACGAACAGCGTCGGCGTGAAGACGCCGCCGCTGATGCCGGAGCCCGACGTGATGCCGGTTGCGAGCGTCTTGCCGACCATCAGGAGCGCGATCGTGCCCAGCGGCAGCGAGAGCTTCAGGAGCTTCTCGTTCACGACGTCGTAGCCGTTGCCCCAGACCTCAGGGCACCAGATCCCGAGCACGCCGACGAGCAGTCCGCCGAGGATCGCGAGCGCCCCCCGCGGGAGCTTCAGTTTCTGCATCCCGTCCTCGCACGCGGTCAGCGAGCGCAGGAACCCCCGGCCGACGAGCGCCGCGGCGATCCCCAGCACGAAGATCGGGATCGCCTCCCACGGGCTCTTGACCGAGAGCAGGTCGAACTTGTAGACGGGCTCCGCGCCCGCGAGTGCGTGCACCGTCAACGTGCTGGTCACGCTCGCGACGATCACGGGTGCGAACGTCTCCATGACGAAGGAGCCGAGGATCACCTCCATCACGAACATCGCGGCGCCGATGGGGGCGTTGTAGGCCCCGGCCATGCCGGCGGCCGCTCCGCACGCGGTCAGCACCGCGAGCTCGCGCGGCGAGAGCCGGACCGCGCGCCCGAGCCAGGACGCGATCCCGCTCCCGATCTGGATGATCGGACCCTCGCGACCGGTCGAGCCGCCCGTCGCGATGACGGCGGCCGTCGCGAGCGATCGCCCGACGACGTCGGGAACCTGGATGTCGCCCTTGCGCAGCGACACCGTCTCCATGATGTTCGCGATTCCGTACGAGCCCTTGCGCCGGAACACGACGAAGAGGAGCGTCGCGGCCACGGCGGCACCCAGCGCCGGGAGGACGATCGCCTGCCAGGGAAGCAGCCGCTCCGCACTCGCGAGCATCGACGTCGACGCGATGCCGAAGACGCCGAACGCGCCCGAGCGCAGCAGGTCGGTCAATCGCTGGAACCCGATGGCGCACAGTCCGCCCGCGATGCCCACGACGGCGGCAAGGAGGAAGGCTCGCAAGTGCTCGCGCAGGTCCGCCGTCGATCGTCCGAAGAGGACCCAGTCCTTCGGTTGGACGTCGGCGTGTGCCACGACGCGGATGCTACGTTCCCGGGCTCTCCCCCGGTACGACCGGGCGGAATCCGACCTGCTCTCGTACGTTTTCCGGGCACCCCCCCTTCCCGCCCCGGCCCTGTTCGGGCCGGATAAGCATTCCCCCTCTCCCCGCCCCGATCGGCTCCGGCACCCCCCGTGTTCCTCGAATCGCTCCTTTCCCACAAGCCGGACGAAAAGAACCGCTGGGCCGACGGCATCCGCGCGCAGGAGGCGGCGGGTGCGTACATCCCGGGAATCTGGCGGTTGTTCGCGTGGAAACCGGCGCTTGCGGTCCATCTCTCGGGGCTCGCGCAAGAGGTGCTGCGCGGGCCCTCGCTCCTGACGCCCGGGTTTCGTGAGTTGATCGCCGCGTTCGTCTCCACCCGCAACCATTGTCTCTTCTGAACGTCGGCGCACGCCGCGGTCGCGGCGTACCTCCTGAAGGATCGTCCGCTCGTCGACGCCGTCTGCCGTGACTACCTGGCGGCCCCGATCTCGGACAAGGAGAAGGCGCTCTTCACCTACGTCAAGCGGCTGACGCTCGAACCCGCTTCCTGCCGCAAAGAACACGTCGTGGCGTTGACGACGCTCGGGTGGACCGACGCCGAGATCTACGACGCGGTGACCGTGACCTCGCTCTTCGGGTTCTTCAACCGCTGGATCGACGGGACGGGTGTCCCCGACACGCCGCCCGGGCTCTACGACCAGCGCTTGGCGCAGTTCGGCGACCGCGGTTACGCGTAGCGGCGGCCCCGGGGCGGTAGCGTGGGCCCGATGCGCGGGTCCGATCGAGAGTCCTTGTGCGGCGTTCCCTTCCCCGGAGAGAAACTCCCGCGCGAGCGATGGAGTCGGACGCGGGTCCCGCTCGGCGCCAAGGGGGCGCTTTTCGACTGGGTCTCGGCTTTCGGTCGTGACGCGCACCACGTCGTCGACCTGGGCTGCGGGAACGGGCGCTACCTCGTCGGCTCGGCGCTCACCCGCCCGGAGGTCGATCATCTGGGCGTCGAGTTGGTGCCGCAAGCGGTCAAATTCGCGAGCCTGCGTGCGGGGCAACGGGGGCTCTCGAACGTGAAGATCGCGTGGGGAGACGCCAACGAGTTCCTGTTCACCCGCTGCGCGCCCGGCTCGATCGACGAGTTTCACCTCTATCACCCCCAGCCGTACTTCGATCCCGAGAACGCAGTCCGTCGCCAGTTGTCACCGACGCTTCTGCTGGCGCTTCATCGGTCGCTTCGCGACGGTGGGCTTTTCGTCTTCCAGACCGACAACGCGGCGTTCGCGCACTACGCCCGCGCGATCCTGCCCTCACTCTTCGCCGTCTCCGAGCGGACCGACCCCTGGCCCGATGCGCCGCTCGGACGCACGCTCCGCGAGATCACGGCGCGCAAACTGGGTTTCGCGATCGTCCGGCTCGAGGCTCGGCGGATCGCTTGGTCGCAAGCCGAGGCTGTCGCGCGCGTCTCCTCGTTGCCGGAGCCCTCGTTCGACGCGAATCGTCCCGCGTTCCGGCCGAGGGATTTCACGGCTCCCGCCGGTCCGAAAGTCCGGAAGGCGGGTCGTGGCGGGGGGGGTGAGCGAGCCCGCGCGATGCGGGCGAAGCGGCGCGGCGGCTCGAAGCCCGGGCGTTCGTAGGCGCTCGCCCGACTTCGCGTGACCGCGGATTTCGCGTGATCCCGGATTTTGCGTGACCAAGGGGGGGCGCTTCGCGTGGGTGTATCGGCGTTCGGGATTGGCTCGATCGCCACGGAGTCTTGCCATGTCCCCCTCTCTCGCGCGCCCGGTTCGTCGCCGGTCGCTCTGTCCCTCGTTCGTCGCGCTTGCCGGCCTCGTGGCCGTCGTCGCGCTTTCGGTCTCCCGACCGCCCTCGGTCGCCCGCGCGGGCGACCCCCCGGCACCCGCCGTCCCCGCCGCGTCGCCTCGACAGGCGGCGCTCGAGGCCGTGATCCACCGCCTCGAACGCCACCTGGCCTTCCTGCGCAAGGCCCGCACCGAGTTGGAGTCGGGTCGCACCGAGCCCGTTCCCGCCGATGACCTCGCGCGTCATCGAATGGACGTCGATCGGCGGGGCGTGCGCGAGGTCTCGCGCTACGAGTCGGCGCGGCTGAAGGTGGCGGCTGCGCTTGTCGAAGCGGAGTCGTCGAAGGACGTCGCCAAGGCGAGCGACGCGAAGGCGGCGCTCGACGCGCTCGATTCGCGGTTCGTCGACACCATGAAGAAGCTCGAAGCGAGCCTCGACGCGCCGCCGAACGCAACGCCGAAGGCCGCGGCGGGCGATGCAACCCCGACCAAGAGCGCCACCGGTACGCCATCCAAGGGGGGCACCACGCCCAAGGCTGGCACGCCACCCAAGAAAGCGTCGAAGCCGACCGGAGACTCGTCAATGTCCGGGGGCTCGTCGTCCGAGGGCTCGTCACAGGACGACGAAGACGCAGACGAGACGACGGGCGAAGACTCGATCGACGATGAAGACGGTGACGACGGCGACGACGACGCTGCAGCAGGCGACGTCGCGGAGTAACGCTCGCCTGCCGGAGTGGGCGAGGGTCGGTTACTTGCCTTCGCCCATTCCGGCGCCGGTGTCTTTCGGCGCGTCACCCATGGGCGGTTCGACGGGCTTCGCCTCGTCCGGCTTCTTTTCGCCGGCCGGCGCACCGTCCATGCCGGCGGCTTCCTTCGCCGCCTCCTCGGCGGCCTCCTTCTCGTGCGCCTTCGCGTCGTCGAGCGCCTTCTGCGCCGCCTTCGCGGCCTGCACGACGACGACGCCGAACGCCTTCACCGGCAGAAGGAACGTGCGCGAACCACCCCCTTCCTCGGAGATGCCGCTCTGACGAATGACGACACCCGCCGTCTTGCCGTCTGCGGCGTACAGCGGCGCCCCGATCGGGATGAAGCCGGACACGAGCCACATCTCGCGCGGCTTCTTCACCTGCCCCACGAGTTTGGCAATTCCGTAGTAGGGGGCGTAGTCGAATCCGGAGTCGGTGCGAAGCACGCCGAACAGTTCGTCACCGACGGCCGGTTCGGCCGGCGAAGTGAAGTCGATCGGCGTGATCTTTTTCTCGCCCAGGTCCTTGACCCGTACGAAGGCGAGTCCGAGCTTGCTGTCGGTGGCGCCGAGGACCGCGTCGAACTCCTTCTCCTCGCCGTCGAAGAGCACGCGCAACTTCGTGGGATTCACCTTCGCGCGTCCGAAACTGAACCCCTGGATCATCACCAGCCCCGAGGCGTCCACGATCGTCCCTGCTGCCTCGTAGTTGCTCTCGTTCTCGTTTCCGCCGAAGTTGACCTTGAGCACGGCCTTGACGATGACCGCCGAGGCGGCCTTCGCATCCATCTGCTTCGCGTAGACGTCGCCCGCGAGGGCCGGTCGGGCGCCGAGCAGACCGATGACGGCGATCCCGGCGACGATTCGGGCAAGGCGGACGGCGTGGCGCATGGCGGGTCCTCGGGAGAAGGCGGACGGGAAGACTACCCCCGCCGCGCCACGTCGGTGCCCTCGGCACCGCAATCCCTCACGTGCCGTTCGACGCCCGCACGGCCCCCATCGGGCCGCCCTACCCCGGGCACTCCACGCCGGAGATTCCACGCCGAACAGGCCGCGCCGAACAGGCCACGCCGAACATTCCACTCCGAACATCCCACTCCGAATGTGACGACGGCCTCGGC
>JANNRO010000466.1:0-4132 GCA_031401505.1 Planctomycetia bacterium | reverse complement strand
CTTCGGGCCCGCGGGCCTTGACTCACTCACGGGAGACGGAGGGGGCGCGGGTGCCTTGCCCGGAGCCGCGAGTTCGGGCGGCGCGACGGCCGGCGGCGCGAGCGTGGCGGCTTCCTTCGCGGGGCCGACAGTGACGTCGTCGACGGAGTCTCGCCCGAGCCAACGCCACGTGCCGAAGCCGAGGGCCGCGATCGCCACAGCTCCCGCCATGATCGTCTTTGCGCTCCACGCCATGACGGCCCCCTTCGTCGCCGCGACGGCGATGGACTTCGATCCCGGCTCGATCCCCGCGAACGCGCCGAGCGCGGACCGTCGCCGGGTTCGCTCGTGTTCGTCACCCGCGTCGAGTCGGGCGCGCAGCGCGTCGTGCGCGCGCGAAAGGCGCTTCTTCACCGTCTCGACGGGCAGCCCGAGCCGAGCAGCAATCTCGCGCACAGGCAGCCCGTCGTAGTGGCGAAGCAGCACGACCTCGCGGGACGGAAAATCGAGCGCGTCGACGGCAAACGCGACCGCGTGGAGCATTTCCTGTCGAGCGACGGCGTCGACGGTCGAGCCGGTGCCCTCTCGTCGCGATGCGCGGTGCTCGCGTTCGGCGAGACGCGACTCACGCCGGACCAGCCGCCGCGCGAAGTTGCGAACGACCGCGATCAACCACGGGCGGTGCGCTGCGACGTTCGCGCGCCCCGTCGTCAGCCCGCGCGCGAGCGTGTCCTGCGCCGCGTCGTCCGCGTCCGCGTCGTTTCGCAGGACCGCGAGCGCGATGCGGCGCACGAACACGGCGTGCTCGACGAGCACGTCCGAAGGGATCGACGCCCGGGACGATTCACGATCCATGCCTCACGAGGATCCCGTGCACTCTGAATCGTGGACAGAATCTCCCGGAATTCGGACGCTGCCGGACTCAACTCCGTCAAACGGTCCGCGTCCGACACCGCAATCCCGCCGACCGCGCCGGATCAAGCACGCTCAAATCCTGCCGCGCTCACGACGCACCGCCGCTGCGGTGTCGATGCCCGGCACCGGGGCGCGCGTGGCGAGGCGATCGCGGAACTTCTCGAACCGGTCCCGTGCGTCAACCCGCTTCAACTCAAGGACCAGGTAGTCCGAAAGCGACAGGCGTGCCGTGGCGGCGCGAGCCTTCCATCGCCGGTGCAATTTGTCGGGGACATTTCGGAGCTGGATGAACTTGGACACGCGCGAAGTATGCGCACCGCCTCATCGCACGACAAGGGGCGGATCGAATCGACGAAGGGACCTGCGTCCGACACTGAATTCCGTTGCCCCGGTCAGACGGTCTCGGCCGTGCGCCCGCGCTCGTCGACGGCCATGCGCGTCGCGCGCACGACGGTCAATTGCTGCTTCAGGATCTCGGCGTGGAACTTGCCCTCGCTCGCGAGCACCTCGAAGAAGATGCGCGCCTCGCGGTCGGGGATGCGGTCTTTCATGCGCTCGTAGAAGTACGAGCCGTACTCCTCGGCGCGGATCGCGTCGTTCATCGCCTTGATCAACGACTCCTTGTCGTGAACGACGGTGACGTCGACGGTGCCGAAGATCTTCTTCGCGTCGTCTTCGCCGGCGGCGGGAGGAGCCTGACCGAAGAGGCCGCGGCGATGAGCCTTGAGCGTCTTGCGGTGGTCCTTCTCGTCCTTCTTGAGCAGTGCGAGCTTCGACTGAAGCGTCGCCAGATCGACCTTCCGACCGAGGCGGTCGTAGGTAATGAACGTCATGGCCTCGTTGTGGATCGCGAGGTCGAACACTTCGAGAGGAGACAGATTCGCGGGAAGCATGGACCCGGCCTCCGTCGACGCACGATGGGTATGGCCCTCCCACGGAACGTGGGCAAGCTCCCTCCGGCACACGCGGTGATACCGCAGACCACCGACATTTTCGACGGGGTCGTTGCGACCCCGAACCGACGGGACCCCGGCGACGGCCGCCGGGCGAAGAATTCGCGTGACCACCGCGCCGCTCGCGCGTGGTTGAGAGGTGCGGCGACCGTGCCGCGTCGAGGTGGCCGATGGGTCGTCGTCGTTTCCCTCTCCTGTTCGTCGAACTCAGCCTGGCCGTCGCGCTCGTCGCGTCGGCGAGGCCGTCCCTCGGCGGTGGCGATCCCTCGATCGACGCGCTACGCCGGCGCCTGGAAGACGACGAACCGGCGGGTCGCGCTGCCGCCGTGCGTCGCCTGGCAGGGGCGCTCGACGAACCCTCGCTTCGACTCGTCATCCACACGCTCTCCGACCGCCATCCGTACGTGCGGCGGGCGGCCGGCGGAGTCCTCGGCGCGATCATCGATGGCGCCGTGCGCGCCCGCCTCTTGAAGGAGGTGCCGACGTGGAAGGGAGCCGTCGCGCGCGCAGAAATGGCGGCGGCGTTCGCCGTGTGGGCCGATCGAGACGGGCGAACCGGCCTCCTGCGTTCGCTCGGCGACTCGGAGGCGTCGGTCCGGGTCGCGGCATGCGAGGGGCTTTCGGGCGACACCGACGAATCGGCCACGCGCGCGCTTCTGCTGGCGACGACCGACGCCGACGGCCTCGTCCGGGCGACCGCGCTCGATGGATTGCTTCGCGGGCCGGGTGCTGCGATCGGGAGCGCAAAGGCCCCGATGGGCCCGACGGGCGGGCCTTCGCGACCCGCGATCCCATGGAAAGCACTTTCGAAGGACAAGGACCCACGGGTGCGCCTTTCGGCGCTCGAGGGTTCCGTCGCGATGGGCGGCGATGCGGCGGTGTTCGCCGCGGAGCACGGACTTGACGATGCGGTCTGGTCGGTCCGGCTCGTCGCGGCGGAACTCTCGGGCACCATCAGGGACCGGCGCGTACTCGCGCCCTTGATCGAAGCGCTGCGCGACCCACGGGATCGAGTGGCGCAGGCGGCCGGCCGGTCGCTCGTCCGCCTGACCGGCATCCCGTTCGACGCCGACCCGGTTCGTTGGAAATCCTGGCTCGACGGTGACGGCGCCATGTTCGATCCGGCGACCGTCGAGCCGAGGCAGGCCTCGAACTTCGACCCGGGCGGGAAGACGTTCTCCGCGGTCAAGTTCCTCGATCTCCCCCTCGCCTCCGCACACGTGACCTTCGTGCTCGATGCATCCGGGAGCATGTCGGCTGCCGACTCGGCCGGCGTCTCCCGTTGGGACCGCGTGCGGGCCGAACTCGATCGGGTGCTCCTGACGCTCGGGACGTCGGCCGAGGGGAACATCGTCGTGTTCTCCGACGAAGCCGTCACCCTCTTTCCCTCGGCGGTCCGGTTCTCCCCCGCCGCACGGGAGAAAATCTCGAAAGCGCTCGAGGGTCGCCCGCCTGCGGGGAAGACCGCCCTCTACGACGGCATCGCGAAGGCGATCGAGGATCCCGTCGTCGATTCGATCATCGTGCTCTCCGACGGCGCGCCGAGCGCGGGCGCCCACTTCACCAAAACCGACCTGCGCGAGGGGCTGAAGAAGGCCAACCGGTGGCGCCGTGCGCGCGTCGACGTCATCTCGGTCGGAACCGACGAGGTCGCCAAGAAGTGGCGGTCGCTCCTCAAGGATGTCGCCGAAGACCATGGAGGGAGGTGCATCGGGCCGTAAGTCGCCGCCGGGGCTGCGGCGCGTGAGTACGGGTCGGTCATGAAAAGCCTGCCGGGGCCCGCGCCGCCCGCGATCATTTCGCCTCCCCCCTCCGAGGCGAACGTTCTCATGCGCATCCTCATCACCGGTGCCGGTGGCCAAGTCGGCACCGACCTGATCCCCCTCCTCCTCGCGAGGGGCCACAAGGTCGCCGGATTCGACACCGCCAAGGCCCCGGCCAACCTGCCGGCGGGCGCCGAGTGGTTTACCGGCGACATCACGTACGAGGGCGAAGTCAACGAGGTCGTCAAGCAGTACCGACCCGAGTCGATCTGGCATCTGGCAGCGATCCTGTCTGCTACCGGAGAGCGGATTCCCCACAAGGCGTGGCGGATCAACATGGAGGGCACGCGCCTACTCCTCGAGGCCTCGCGTCTCTTCGGCGTGCGCCAGTTCCTCTTCACGAGCACGATCGCGGCGTTCGGGCCGGGGCTCGCCGAACCCGTCGGCAACGACGTCTCGATGCGGCCTTCCACGATGTACGGCTTGACCAAGGTCGCGGGCGAGTTGCTCGGCGAGTACTAC
>JANNRO010000465.1:0-5300 GCA_031401505.1 Planctomycetia bacterium | reverse complement strand
CCGATCAGGAGGGGGCCGAGAATCAGCATCAGGAGCCCGATCTTGCTCGATCCGCCCGCCTGCTTGGCCGGAGGATCGTCGAACGCCAGGTAAGCCATCGGCATCATCGTGTTGCCCTGCGCGTAGAAGACCGTCGTCGCGATGCCGCTGACGACAGCCGTATAGGCGCCGGACCGGCCTCCCGGGGGCTTCGTCGGCCACGCGAGCCCGGGCGTGCTCTCGCCGATGATCTCGCCCTTGGGATTGGCGAGCCAGATGGCGCGCAGCGGCGACGTTCCGTCCATCGGCATGTTGGCGATTTTCGCCTTACCGCCCGCCACCGGACCGGCCGGGCCCGCGGTGCCGAGCTTCTGGTAGATCTCGACGAGGCGATTGCGGTCGGCCTGCAGTGCCTTCTTGTCGTCGTCGTCCTTCGTCGCTTCGATCTTCTTGTCGAGCTTGTTGATGATCGTGTCGAGCGGTGCCTTGGCGGACGCGCCGCTCGGGTCGGTCGCGAGTCCGAGCGCGACTCCGACGAGCGCCATGACCGACTCGCGGCCGTCGGACGTGACCTTCAAGCGCTTCAACTCGTCGGCGGCGCTGGCGAGGAATGCGTCGATGTCCTTCTTGCTCGCCCCACTCGAGATCGGGCCCGAGTCTTTCGTGAGCGCGAGCGCGAACGCGCGCGCCGCGTTCGATCCCATGACCTCGAACTCGTCGCGTCCGTCGGACGTGCCCGCGGCGTTCATGCCGGGGAGGATCGCGAGCGCGATCACGACGGCCGACGTCACGAACGAAATCAGTCCGACCCTCGCGCCGGCCGACATGCCGCCCTTCGAGGGCGGCGTCGATCGCGTCGATCGTCCGCGCGACGCTCCGTCGTCGTCCTGCTTGGACGGGCGCGAACCGGCCGAGCCGCCGGAGCCGCTCGCGCGTGTAGGCGCCGGTGCCGTGACCGGCTTCATGATCGGCTTCATGACCGGAGCCGCCGGCGCGACGGGTCGCATGACCGGAGCCGCCACGGGCTGCATCGCGGGCGGCTGCGACACCGGTCGCATGACCGGCGCGACGCTCGGCGGAACCATCGGCGGAACCATCGGAGGAACCATCGGCGGCACGATCGGCCTTGCGACCGGCGGAACCATCGGCGGAACCGACGGCGGCACGATCGGTGGCTTGCGGGGGGGCACGCCGCCGCCGAATTTCCGCTCGCCACCGTCCGACGGGCGATCCGCCATGGCACTTCTCCTCCGCTAGCCGACATGGGAACTTCTTCGCGGACCCGCGTCCGCAAGGCGCGGGAGTCTATCCCGGGACGAGTTTCCGATGTAGGCCTACCGGCCCAACGGGTCGATCGGCCTACAAGTACCCGATGCCGAATGCGATCGCGCCCGCGACGAGCCCGGCGACGAGGTCGTCGCAGAGGATCCCCACGCCACCCGGAAGGCGTTCCGCCGCGCCGATCGGACCCGGTTTCGTGATGTCGAGGAGGCGGAAGAGCAGAAACGCCGCGATCGTCGTCACCACGCCTCGGTGAGGCGAGAAACCCGCGAGGCACAATGCCAGCGCCTGTCCCGCGACCTCGTCGGTCACGACCCACGACGGATCGCCGTGACCGTCGGGCCCGACGAGTCCGTTGCCGAGCACGATCGTCACGAGGGAGCCGAGGACGACCGCCGCGAGCACACCGATGGCGTCGGACGCGGGCCCCGTTCCGTGAACGGCCACGAGAATCGCCGCGGTCGCGAGTGACGCGTACGTGCCGGAGGGTCCGCGTACGAACCCGATGCCGCAAAACGACAGCACGCCGCGCGCGAGTCGCGTGTTGGCGCCGCCGCCGCCGCTACGCACGCTCGGTGCCCTCGCCCAAGAGGCGATAGGCGCGCACCGCGTATTCGATACCGGACAGGATCGTGACGCCTGCCGTGGCATAGACGACGAGGTGCACGATCGTCAATTCTCCGACGACGCGGGTTGCGACCCAGGCGATACCGGCGCCGTAGAGGATGACCCCTCCGATCGCCGCGCACTGGAGGATCATCTTGATCTTGCCCCACGGGCCCGCCTGGAAGTTGACACCGCGCCCCTCGATCGCGCCGCGCAGCGCCGTGACGAGCATTTCGCGGGCGAGGATCGCCGCGACCACCCACGCGGGGAGTACCGACGAGATGCCCGGGATCGAGACGAGGAAGATCCCGCTCCCGAGGATCAGGATCTTGTCGACGAACGGGTCGGCGATGCGGCCGAAGATCGACACTTCGCCGCGATGCCGCGCGATCCATCCGTCGAGGGCGTCGGTGACGGCGCCCACGACGAAGAGCACGAACGCCACCGTCCACAGCGAACGGTCGTGGTGGTCCCCGGTCGCCAGCAGGTGAAGGACGACGCACAGGACGGCCGCGACGCCGCCGCGGGCGATCGTGATGCGGTTGGCCCAGCCGGACGGAAACGCCATGGGATCGGTTTCCGATCGGCCGTTAGGTTGCCGCGACCGCGACGGCCGGACACCCGACGAGGTCGTAGCCGTCGGCCGAAGTGACGTCGACTCGGACGAACGAGCCGGGCTTCAACTCCTTCAGTCCATTCGAGGGCTTCAGTCCATTCGAGGCCTTCGACCCCTTCGGCTCGACGGGGGACGGCACCACGCGCACGTGACCATCGACGTCGGGCGCGTCGTGCTCGGAGCGACCGAGCGCCGACCGTCCGAGCGGATCGACGGTTTCGATCAATACGTCGATCGAGGTTCCGACCTTCGGCTGGTTGCGCGCGAAGTGGACCTCCTGTTGCGCCGCCATCAACTCGTCGCGCCGCGCCGCGGCCGTCGCCGCCGGGACCTGATCGGCCATGTCGTGCGAGGGCGTGCCCACCTCCCGGCAGTACGTGAACACGCCCAGACGATCGAACAACCCGGCACGGACGGCCTCGAGCGACGCGGCGTGATCGGACTTCGTCTCGCCGGGGAAGCCCGCGATGAGCGTCGTGCGGATGGCCGAACCCGGGACGCGTTCGCGAATCCGATCGAGCAGCGCACGCTGTTTCGACTGCGAGATGCCGCGGCGCATCGCCTTCAGCATCGGGTCGGACATGTGCTGGAGCGGGAGATCGAAGTACTTGGCTACCCGGGGATTGCGCGCCACCTCGTCGAGGAGGTCGTCGCGCAGCGTCGAGGGATAGAGATAGAGGAGTCGCCACCAACGGGGGCCCTCGATCTCGGTCAACCGCGCGACCAGCTCGGCGAGTCGGGGTTTTCCGTAGATGTCGCGACCGTACGCGGTCGTGTCCTGCGAGACGAGATTCACCTCGCCGACGCCGCGTGCGGCGATCGACCTCGCGTCGGCGACGTTCTCCTCGATCGTGCGACTGACGAGGCGACCACGGAACGACGGGATCGAACAGAACGTGCACTTCTGGTCGCAGCCTTCGCTGATCTTCAGGTACGCGTAGCCGGCGGGCGTCAACAGCACCCGCTTCGAGACGTGGGTTCCGCGCACGGGCGGGAGCCCCAGGAGCTCGCGCGCCGCCTCGACGATCTTCGGGTAGTCGTTGAAGGGCATCCACCGGTCGACTTCGGGGATCTGTTTGGCGAGATCCTTCGCGTACCGCTCGACGAGACAACCCGCGACGATCAGGCCGCGCAGGCGGCCGAAATCCTTGCGCTGGGCGACGGCGAGGATCGTGTCGATCGACTCCTCCTTCGCCGGGTCGATGAAGCCGCAGGTGTTGACGAGCGCGAGGTCGGCTTCCTCGATGCCGTCGGCGAGCGCGAAGCCCGCGCCGACGAGGTCACCGATCAAGCGCTCGCTGTCGGCGAGGTTCTTCGCGCATCCGAGCGAGAGGAGCGCGATGCGGCCGATGGGGCGCTCGGCGGTCGTGACGGCGGCGTCAAAATCCGGTTCGGCGGGATCGGAACTTTTCGGAAGGGGGGGGGCGGCGGGGGCCATGGCAGCCCCAGAGAGTATCGCCGATCGGTGCGGGAGGCGCCGCGCGTGCAGGTCGAAGCAGGTCGAACGCGTTCGCGCGGCCGTTTTACGGTTCGCCGAACTATCGCCGCTTGCGGCGGTTCCACTCGGCCTGCGTAAGCAGCGTCGGACGGCTGCCCGAAGCGGTCATTTCGCCGAGTACGCCCTCGGTGACGAGCGCGTCCATCAGAGAGGCCGCGCGGGCGTAGCCGACGCCGAGTTTGCGCTTCAAGAGCACGAGGCTCGCCGTACCGCGCTCAAGCGCTGCATCGACGCTCGCTTCGAACAGCGCGTCGCGTGTGCCCGTGGCTCTCCCGTCCGCCGTTCGTCCGTCGGCCCAACCTCCGGCGGCGCCGGCATCGCTCGCGTCGAACAGTTTCATTTGACCCGGGGCATCGACGCGGGCGGCGGCCTCGTCGGCTGCGGAGGTTCCCACGAGATCGTCGGGCACGCGAATCGGAGGTAGTTCTTCGACGGGGAGGCTCGAGAACAGACCGTGAAGCGCCTCACGCCAGTCTTTGGCCGCAGCGGGCCTCGGCTTGGGCTTGGGCGGCCGCCCGGGTCGATCGGCGGCGGGGCTGGTCCCCTCGAAGATCCCGCTCTCGGCGAGTTTCCTTCGATGGCCGACGACCGAGGGGTGAAGACTCTCGGATGCAGCAGCCGGATCCGATGGCACTGCATCGGCACGCGGCGGCTCGGCGAGGCTGGTCCGCGGCGGCGGGCTCGACTCGACGGGATCGGGCACGGGGAGCGGGTGGGCGGCCACCCAGTTCGCGACGACGTCGTCATGGCGGGACCCGCTTGAAACGGGCGCCGGGTCGATCGATCCGAGGTTGACCGATTCGGCGACATCGGCAGATGGAAGAAACGTTGCCTCGAGGACGTCGGACGCCGACGGGAGCCGCTCGGGGGGGCGAGGTGTCGTCGCCGATGCATCGGGGACCGGCTCCGGCGCGGGGCTCGGCGCGGGGGGCGGCGCAGGGGGCGGCGCCGGTTCGGCCGCGAAGCGCACGCCATCGGGCAACGAATCGTCGGACTCGGAATCGGGTGCGGTGCGAGTCTGCGTCAACGGCGCAGGAGGCGCGGCCTCCTCGTCCCGATAGCGCACACCGGAAATGACCGGCGGCTTCCTCGTGCCCGCCGACGGCGGCGGGGCGGGGGGCGGCATTGCTTTCGGGATCGGTGTTCGGACCGTCGACATCGCAAGCGGCGTCGGGGGCGGCGTCGGGGGCGGCGTCAGGATCGCGGCGGGCGTCGACTCGACCTCAGGCAGTTGAGCCGCCGGCCGTTGTGACGCTGGCGGGAGAGGCGGCGGGTCCCGGTAGCGGATCGGGCCGACGTCCGAGCCCCCGAGGTTCATGG
>JANNRO010000464.1:0-2107 GCA_031401505.1 Planctomycetia bacterium | reverse complement strand
AACCACTACGGTGATGCCTTCGACGGACTCCTCGAGCACAAGAGCGGCGCCTTCCACGTTTACTGCAACCTAGAGCGCGTCGAATGCCCGACTTCGCGCCGCGGCCGATTCACCCTGGGGCACGAGCTCGGTCACTACTTCATCGACGAGCACCGTAACGCGCTGTTGGACGGCAACGATCTGCACTACTCCCAAGCGGACTTCACGTCCGTGAACCCGGTAGAGAAGGAGGCCGACCACTTCGCCTCGTCGCTGCTGCTGCCGGCCAGTCGCTTCCTGCCGGAGGCGCGCCGTGTTCCGGCGACTCTCGCCGGCGTTGTGGGCCTGGCAGACAGGTTCGCCACCTCGGTCACCAGCACTGCGATTCGATACGCCAAGCTCGGCATCAAGCCGTGCGCGGTCATCCGGTGGACCCAAGATCGCTACGCTTGGAAGTGGCTCGCGCCGCAACTCCACCAGAACAAGTACTGGACGACGATCGAGGATCTCGAGTCCGTGCCCGATGATTCACCCACCGGCAAGATCCTCAAGGGCGGTGATCCGTCCCTTGGGATCATCTCCGCCGCCTCGACCACTGCGGCATGGTTCCGTTTTGTCCCCTCTGGCTCGTTTCGCGACCTGCTGCTCATGGAGCACGCGATGCCTCTTGGCCGCTTCGGCGTGCTCACCATGCTTTTCCCGATGGACGAGACTTTGAAGACCTGAGTCTCGAGGGGGGCTGTAGCGCGGCCGAGTTGAAAGAGCAAGCCTCGAGATGGCGTCGTGGAGTGATGGGGGCTCCCGCGCGCGCCGAGGAGGCAAAGAGGTTGACAAGAACCGCGAGTGTTCAGCCCGGTGTTCGCGGGGCATCCCCATCCCCGCGGCGCCGTTGCGAGCAGGACTCCTCGCCGCAGCGGCGCGTCGTCGCTTGAGGGGAGTCGCGGTTCGCGGTCAGGCGACCGAAAGACCGTGCCGTCCACCACCGCTATCGCTTCAAGGCGGTCGTCCGATTCGGCGTCCGGAATCGTCTCGTGTTTGTGGGAGTTGAGGGACAAGCGAGGGACGACCGTATTCTCCTCGTCGGCACCCCTTCGCCAAGGGCGGTGCGCCTCCTCGGACGTCTGCACGCGCTCGGGTCGCTCGCCGGCGTTTCCGACGACCGGACGTCTGTGCTACGGGCTATGCCGGGCTCGCTCCGCCGGTCGCCGCGTCGGTGTGCTTGCGGTCGGTCAGAGGGACGCTGGGGCTGGGGAGCAGGGTCGCCTCGAGGTTCGACCATAGCGGATTAGCCGGCGAGGTCGCGGCATAGGGGGGCGATCGCGGCCCGTCGGCGCGATGAGGGAGGGCCCATCGGCCGTCCGATGCCCCCCGCCGTAAGATGGACCGCCCCCCGGGGAGAGACATCCATGATCGCCCGACTGCTGCACCGCGTTACGTTCGTCGTCGTCGGAACGGTTCTCGTCACGGTGCCTCCGGCTCACGGCGGCGACGCACTGCCTCCCGCGCCGGCGCCGGGATTGCTCGCCGCCGAGGTGGACGCGGCCCTCGGTTCGGAACCCGACGCAACCATCCAGGCGCTCGACGTCCTCGCGAAGGCCGCCGACCAGAACGATCCCTCCGCCGCGATTGTCGCCGCGACGGCGGTCACGGTGCTGTCGCGCGCGCGCTGGGCATCGGCGCCCCGTGGCCTCGACGTGCGGTTGAAGGCGATCGAGGTCCTCGGGCACTGCGGGTTCGGTGCGATCAGCGCCGTGGCCGTGCTCGAGCACGCCGCGAAGGCGGCCGGCGCCGACCCGAAGGTTCCGATCGCCGCGGACGAGGCCCTGACGCGCATCAGGAAGGCCGTCACGGCAGCCGAGGCAGTGATCAAGCGGCGCATGAAGATCGCGAAGTCCACCGACAACGTGAGGTCGATGCTTCTCTACTTCTTGGGCTCTGGCGCCGGCATCGAGCGGGCGTGGCCGGCGTACGGAGGCAAGCGGTTCGTGCTCTGGCTGGTCGCGACGCAAAAGATCAATCGATCCGACGAACGCCAGCTCGCGATCCTGTTTAGCCCCGGCGACGGGACTCGCAGCCTGGCCACGGCCGGGGGAATCAAGGGCGACGAGTCGATGGCCCTGGCCACGCG
>JANNRO010000463.1:0-2778 GCA_031401505.1 Planctomycetia bacterium | reverse complement strand
CGCCGTCGCAGTCGCCGCGGTGGGAGTCAGAGTCGAGCAATTCGACCTGCCGCCGCGTCACGAGAGCCCCGAGTTCGCGGATCGCTGGACGACGTTTCGGGACGAGGCGGCCTACGCCGCGCACGCGCACGTCGGGTGGGTACTCGCGGTGATGTTCTCTGGTGCGGCGGCGCTGGGCGCCGTTCTCGGCGGAACCGTGTTCGGAGGCATGCGTGGCGCGCGATCGAGTTCTTGATCTTCATCGCCTCTTCAAGGCCGCGATGCGCGTGCGTCCCGTCGATCGCGCGGCGTTCGTCTTGCGCTTCGGGGCCGGCCGACCGACGCTCATCGAGCAGACGTTCGCGTTGATCGACGCGGCGCAGACCCGCGCGCCGACGCTCGGTGCACCGACGCTCGCGGCCGAGGTCTTCGGATCGATCGTGCGCGCCGATGCGCCGATCGCGGGTCCTTCGTCGACCAAACCCGGCCACGACGGACGGCGCCTGCGCGTGGGCGATCGATTCGGCGACTTCCACATCGAAGCCGAGTTGGGCGAGGGAGGGTTCGGTCGCGTCTTGCGGGCCCGGGACGTCGTCGTGGACCGCGTCGTCGCCTTGAAGGTTCTGCGCAGCCAGGACGTCGGCCCCATCCGCTCGGAGGATCGGCGCCTCTTCATGCGGGAGGCCCGCGCACTCGCGAGCGTCGTCCACCCCAACGTCGCGACGCTCTACCACCTCCACGCACTCGAGGGCGACGGGCTCATGATGGAAATGGAGCACGTCGACGGCCGAACGCTCGCCGCCGATCTCGAGGGCGCGCGGAAGTTCAAGATCGAGGAGGCGGCGGCCATCGCGCGAGGGGTCGTCGCCGGGCTGCGTGCAGCCCATCGCGCGCGCCTCGTCCACGGCGACATCAAGCCCGCCAACGTGGTCCGAACGCGGGAGGGCGACGTGAAGTTGGTCGATTTCGGGCTGGCGCGCTTCCTGGGCTCCGCCAGTCGTCGCTCGGGGGAGACGATCCTCGCCGGCACCCCGCACTACATGGCGCCGGAACTGATCCACGGGCGACCGAGCGTCCCCGCCTCCGACGTCTGGAGTCTCGGCGTGCTTCTTCACCGCATGATCGGAGGCTCGCTGCCGTTCGACGCGAAGCCCATCGACGTCCTCTTCCAGCGCATCTTGAACGCGCCTCCGGCCGAACTCGAGGGGGACGTGCCGACGACGCTGCGCGATCTCGTTCGCGCGTGCCTCGCGCGGGATCCGGCCCATCGCCCCGCGCTCGACGATCGGTTCCTGGCGGCGCTCCCTGGCGGGTCGACCGGGCCGCTTGCGTTTTCGTGAGTGTGCCGGGAGGCGATCCCGGACCCTTCTGGCGAGCGGGGGAAGCAGGAGTCTCCCGATCGATCGACGCGGCCTTGCGTTTGGTCGGGCGTCCCGATTGGATGCCCGGCATGGAAGGCACCCCGAGCGTCGGCACCCCGCCCTCGGGCGATACCACGGAGTTCCTGCGTCGGATGGCCGACGGGGACGCGGCGGCCCGAGAAGAGGTCTTTCGGCGTCTCTACACCGAACTCCATCGGATCGCGTGCCGCGTGGCGGCGAGGGGCCGTCGCGACGGCACCCTGCAGGCGACGGACCTGATCGGGGAGGCCTACGACCGCCTCGTTCGCAAGCCCGACGACGGCTGGAACGGGCGGAATCACTTTCTCGCGACCGCGGCGATCGCGATGCGGCAGGTTCTGATCGACCATGTCCGTGCCCGTGACGCCGAAAAGCGCGGCGGCATGCGTGAGCACGTGGGCAATTTGAATCTCGACCAACTCGTGGCGGTCTACGAGGAAAAGACGGGCGGCCTGATTCGATTCGACGCCGGACTCGGCAGGCTCGCGAAGGCGTCGCCGAAGGCCGCACAGATCGTCGACCTGCGCTTTTTCGGCGGGTTTTCCGTGGCAGAAGTCGCGGAACTCCTCGCGATGTCCGTCCGGGCGGTCGAGCGGGAATGGACGTTTGCGAAGGCGTTCCTGAGGACCGAACTCGGTTGATTGATCTTCTTACGCGGCCTCGTCCGTACCGCTCATGGCGGCGCGGGAAGTGGAACGCAGAGTTCGACGGCCGTCGTGCCCGGTCCGGTCCGACCGACCCACAACGAGCGAAGGGAAGGACGCGTCGCGTCCCGATCCGCCATGAGCATCGGCCGACGCCGGGTGAGCCCCTCATTGACGAGCACGTAGTCGGCTTCGGCGAGCACCCACGCCCAGACGTGCTCGTCGGCGACTGCCGCTGGCAACTCCACGAACTCGACGTGCCCCTCGAGCAACCAGTCGGGGGGATAGGTCCGGGAGGGGCGCACGAGGACGCGGGAGCCCTTCGGGCACAGCCTCTTCATCGCGTCGGCGGCTTCGAGCCAGATCGGCTCGATCGGCACGCGCGCCCCGGGCGTTGCGGCGCGACAGAGAAGGGCGATTGCGTAGGCTGAAAGTCCGACCGTCGCCGCGACGACCAGCACGAACGCCCGGGCGCGCACCGCCGCGAGCCATCGAACGGCGAACGGGACCCGCGTCCGACCGATCGCCATCGATCGTTCGGCCCACGCGACCCAGGTGCCGATCGTCGCCAAGACCGGCGGCACGAGGACCGGGAAAATCGGAAACAGCAATCGCCGACTCGAGACGATCGGCGCGTACCACGCGAACGCGACGAGCCAGATCGCGCTGTTCCATACGGCGAGCCTCGCCCACGCACGATGCGCATCATCCCCGCCGGGAGTCGGGATGTCGGGGACGCGTCGGCGCCGAAGCCA
>JANNRO010000462.1:0-19611 GCA_031401505.1 Planctomycetia bacterium | reverse complement strand
CAAGGTGCTCGAGACCTTCGAGCGCGAGGTTCCCTCCGCGTACATCGGGCGCCTCGTGATGGAGGAACTTCAGAAGGTCGATCCGGTCGCCTACGTTCGATTCGCCTCCGTCTACCGCGAGTTCAAGGACGTGAAGGAGTTCCAGGACGAGTTGGCCGCGATGGTCGAAGCCGCCAAACACGCGGGAGGCTCGATCGGCGAAGGCGGCGCCAAGGGAACCGACGCCCGAGAGGGCAAGGGCCGGAGCGATCCCGCCTCGTGAAGCGGATCACGCAGGTGAAGAAGCGCGATGGGCGCGTCGTCGCCTTCGATCTGCGTCGCGTCGCCGACGCGATCTATCGCGCGGCGCGCTCGGTCGGTGGAGAGGACCGCTTCCTGGCGGAAGAGTTGGCCGGCGTCGTCGGCCTCTATCTCGAGAAGTCGCATGGTGGCCGGGTGCCCGCCGTCGCCGACGTCGACGATGCCGTCGAGCGGGTCCTGATCGACACGGGTCACGCCAAGACCGCGAAGGCGTTCATCCTCCATCGTGACCGACGTCGCACCGCCCGCGATCGACTGGAATTCGATGGACATCCTCCCGCGGGCGCGACGCGCCCCGTGGTCGGCCGAGGCGACGGCGGGATCTCGGCGTGGTCGAAGGTCCGGATCGTCGCTTCGTTGGTCGACGAGGGGGGCATCGACGAGGCGACGGCCGAAGACGTCGCGCGCACGGTCGAAGCGAGGGTGTTCGCCGGCGGTTCGCCGCGGGTGTCGACGGCCAGTCTTCGGGCGCTCGTCGACGCCGAACTCTTCGACCGGGGTCGCACGCCGCTTTGTGACGGACGGCGCGTGATCGGCGTCTCCGTCGACGAACTGACGCGTCGGTTCGAGGTGGGGTCCGGGGAGCGACGCACGACCGACCCTCTTGCGTTCGTCGAGGCACTCGGCGAAGACGTGCTCGCGCCGTACGTGTTGGTCGAGGTGATTCCCCCGTCAGCCGCGGAAGCCCACCGGGCCGGCGATCTCCATCTCGAGGATCTCGGCGCACCGTTCGCCGTTCGTCACCTCGCGCTCTCGCTCGGAGAGGCCCTCAGCCGTACGTTGCGGGGGGAGGGCGTCGCGCGTCCGCAGGGCGCGCGACGAGCCGCCGCCGCGATCGGGGAGATCGTCACGCGGCACGCGGGTTCGGCGTCGCGCACGTTCGCGCTGGAAGACTGGAACGTCTTCATGGCACCTCACGTCGACCGACTCGACGAGGACGCGCTCAGGGCCGAAGCGACGGAGTGGCTGCTCTCTCCGGCCCTCCTCGCGTTTCCGAGGCGGGGCGGGCTGCTGCGACTCGAGGCCGTGCTCACCGCCGGTGTGCCCGATCGCTCGGCCGGGCTCGAAGCGCCGCCACCCGCCCCGCCGGGTCGGTCACTCGGCGATTTCGACGACGCCGCATTTCGGACCGCTCGTGCCTTGCTGGCCGCGGCGTCGGATTTGCGAAGAGACGGTTTTTCCGACCATCTGCCCGATTTCACCGTCGTGCTCCCGAGGCCTTCGCTTCGCGATCCGTCGATTCGAGCGTTCCTTCGGGATGTGCTCGCGTCGGCCCTCGATGGTGGCGAGCCGGTGCTGCGGTTCGACGCGAAGGGGTACCCCGGACGCGGGCCCCGTGCGTTTCGCGTGGGCCCGGACGACGCACGCGATCCGCTGCGCTACGCATCGGGCGACGTCGCGGTCGCGACCCACGCCTCGATCAACGTCGGGGGCGCGGCGCTGCGTGCGGGCAAGGGCGGTGTCGAGGCGTGTCTGGACGATATCGATCGGCTCGTGCTCCTCGCGCTCGACGCCGCGCTCGCGCGGCGACGGTTCCTCGAGCGAGGAGGGGATGCGCCGGGCGACACGCTCTGGGCGATGCGGCGGGGGCTCGTTCCGCTGCTCGATCTCGAGGGGGCGATCCACGTCGTCGAACCGGTGGGCGTCGAGCGAGCCGCCGAGTGGCTCGCGGGCGACGACGAGGCGGCCATCGCGGGGCTTGCCGAGCGCCTGCTCGCCCGCGTCGACGCCAAGGCCGCACAGGGAGCGCGCGACCGCGAACTCGCCGTCGCCGTCGCGTACGGGGTTTCGCGCGAGGCCCCGGCGCGTTTCGCTCAGGCCGATGCGGCGCGATTCACCGACGCCGACGCCTGGTGGGGGACCGGGTGGGATGTCGGGCGCGGGGAAACCGAACCGCCGACGTATGCGCCGGATCGACCGCGGGTCAGCGGTGCCGTCCCGGTCGTTCGGACCGAACTCCTCGGGCCCGCGCGCGCGGCGCGTCGGGCCCCGGTGCGTGCGCGCGTCTGCGTCGACGCCGATGCGCGACCTTCGCTCGATCGCCTCGTCGAGATCGTCGAGCGCCTCGGCCCCGACGAAGCCGTCGTCGAGGTCGTGATCGATCCGTGGCCCCGTCGCGTGCGTCGTTCCGAGGCATGATGTCCGAACGATTCGCGGTCGGGTTCGTGGTCCGAGGGTCGCCGATTCGATCCTCGACGGATTCGATGTCCCCCCGCGACTGTCCAATTCGCCGACCGGTCCCGGAGACGCGCGTCACAACATGAAGATCCGCCGCCTCGAGATCCAGGGCTTCAAGTCGTTCTCCGATCGCACCGCGTTCGACTTCGGCGACGGCATCACCGCCATCGTCGGGCCCAACGGGTGCGGCAAGAGCAACGTCGTCGATGCGGTGAAGTGGGTGCTCGGAGAAATGAGCCCCAAGTCGCTGCGCGGCAAGCGGATGGAAGACGTCATCTTCGCCGGGTCCTCGGGGCGCAAGGCGTCGGGGCTCGCCGAGGTGACGCTCGTCCTCGACAACACCGATCAGAGCCTCGCCACCGAACGGACCGAGGTGTCGATCACCCGCCGTCTCTACCGGACGGGCGAGAGCGAATACCTCGTCAACGGCGAGACGGGACGGTTGAAGGACGTCCGCGAGATGTTCTTCGACACCGGGCTCGGCGCCGAAGGCCACTCCATCATGGAGCAGGGGCAGATCGACGCGCTGCTTCGCGCCAACAGCGTCGACCGACGCGGCATCTTCGAGGAGGCGGCGGGCGTCTCGCGCTACAAGCAGCGCAAGAAGGAGTCGGAAGCGAAGTTGCTCAAGACGAGCGAGAACCTCGAGCGCATGCGGGACGTGCTCGATCTCGAGGAGAAGCGGCTCCGGTCGCTGAAAACACAGGCCTCGCGCGCGCGGCGGTACCGCGAGCTGGTCGAGGAGTTGAAGGCCAAGAAGGTGCTTGCGGCCGTCCTGCGTTGGCGCGCCGCGGTCAGCGAACGCGACGCGCTCGATACGTCGATCACCGCCGCTCGGGCGAAGGAGGAGGCCGCCGCGCTCGATCTGGCCGGCCTCGAGGCCGAGAGCGTGCGCCGCGACGAGGGCCGTGAGTCGGCCCGCGCCCGTGTCCACGGGCTCGAGGGGTCGATCGCGCGGGCCGCGGGCGACGCTCGGGCCGCCGAAGACCGGATTGCCTACGTGTCGCGCACGTTGGAAGACTTGAGCGCACGAACCGCCGCGGCCGAGGCCGCGGCAATCGAAGCCGACGCGAGAGCAAAGGCGCTCGAGCCCGACGCGGTTTCGGCGGACGCCGAAGCGTCCGACGCATCCGCCCGCGCCGCGGCGCTCGGCTCCGATGCACAGGCCGTCGAGGCGAGTCTCGCGGCGCTGTCATCCGACGCCGACGTGCTTCGGGGCACGCACGAGGGTGCCAAGCGCAGCGTGCTCGACCTGCTTCAGCTGATTTCGCGCGCGCGCAACGAGGAGACCGAGCGCCGCACCGAGGCGCGACAGGCGGAAGGGCGCATCGCGCGCCTGACCGAGCAGCGTACCGAGTTGCGGGTGCGGCTCGCGAAGGCCGAGGTCGAGACGACGGAACTGCAGGCGAAGGCGCTCGAGATGGACGCCGAGTCCACGACGGCGGCCGACGCCCTCGCGGCCGCCGACGCGTCGCGCACGAGCCACGCCGAGGCGATGGAAGTCGCCGATCGGCGACGGGCGCACCTCTCCGAGGAGCGGGCCAAGCGCGCGGAGCGTCTCGACGTCCTGAAGCGCCTTTCGGCCTCGTTCGAGGGCGTCGAGAGCGGCGCCAAGCACGTGCTCGAAGAAGCCGCCAAGCGCGCCGATCGCGGCGGAGTCCTCGGGCTCCTCGCCGATCTGATCGAGGCGACCAAGGACGGCGCGCACGCGCTCGATCGCCTGCTCGGCCACGCGGCCGGTGCCGTCGTCGTGCGCACGACCGACGACGCCCTCTCCTGGCTCGATTGGTTGAAGTCGCGCGGGGGCGGCAAGGCCCGCTTCCTGGCGCTGGATCTGGCTCGTTCCGACGCACCGGCGCTTCCCGAGGGCGTCGGCGTCGTGCGGGGCGCGACCGAGGTGCTCCAACTCGTGAAGTCGGCGGTCTCGGGCTGCGTCCTCGTGCCCGACATCGCGGCGGGCATCGCCGTCTGGCGCACTAGCCCGATCGGAACCAACGCGGTGACGCTCGCCGGCGACCGGGTCACCGCGAGCGGCGGACTGGTCAGCGGCGCCGGGACGTCCTCGCTCGGCCTCGTCGAACGGGCCGGCGAGGTCCGGCGCCTCTCCGACGAGGTGCGCACGCTCGCGGGCGACGTCGAACTTGCGGCCAAGACGGCGGAGACGGCCCGCGAGGCCGTCCGCTCGGCCGAAGAGACCATCCGGCGGCTGCGTCAGGAAATCACGCGCCGCGGCGAAGATCGATCGCGTCACGGGGCGGCGCTCGCACGATCCGAGAAGGAGCGTGCGCACCTGGTCGACGCCGTCGCACTCTGCGAGAGCGAGACCAGCGAGTTGGTCCTCGTCCTCTCGACGGCCGAGGCGGCGGCTGGGAAGTCGTCGCTCGCGGCGCGCGCGCTCGACGGCGACCGCGCGTCGGCCGAACTCTCGGCCGAAGAGGCGATGGCCGCCGTCGCGACGCTCGAGACGCAGATGAAGGCCGTCGGCGAGCGGCGCATGCAGGTGCGCCTCGCCGAAGCCGACGCGCGCGCGCGGGCCGACGCGGCGTCGTCGCGCGCGACGCGCGTGCGACGCGACGCGGCGCTGCTCGCCGAGCGGGCGATCGCCGCGCGCGCCGAGGCGCGGTCGCTCGCCGAGCGCATCCTCGCGAGCGAGTTCGAGCGCACCGAGGCCGAGTCGACGCTGCGCGACCGCGACGCGCTGCGCCGCCGGGACGGCGATCTGCTCGTCGAGGCACGCAAGGATCTCGACGTGCTCGATCGCGGGCTCGCCGAATCCCGCTCCCGCTTCGCCGACGTGTCGGCCGTGCACGAGCGGCTGCGAACCGAGCTCGACGAATTCCGTCGCCGAGAGACCGAGCACCGCGTGCGCATCGAGGCCCTGGTCGAGACGGTGAAGAGCGAGCACGGCGTCGATCTCGAGCAGGCGGCGAAGGAACTGCCGGCGTCGCCCCCCGCCGATGCGACCGCGGCGCTCGCCGAGCGCGAGTCGTCGGACGGCGCCGCGCCCGAGCCCGCGATGCCCGAGTCGGTCAGCCTCGAGACCGCCATCGGGGAGATCCGGCAGAAGCTCGAGGAACTGGGCAACGTCAACCTGAACGCGATCGCCGAGATGGAAGAGGCCGATCAGCGCGTGACCTTCCTCAAGACGGCCGAGAAGGACCTGCTCGACGCGAAGGCGCAGCTCGAGGGTGCGATCGTCCAGCTCGACCAGCTCTCCGTCACGCGGTTCACCGAGACGTTCGAGAAGGTACGCGAGCACTTCCGCGAGACGTTCCGACGACTTTTCGGCGGCGGGCGCGCCGAGATCATCCTCGAGAACCCCAACGACGTGCTCGAGTCGGGCATCGACATCGTCGCGCGTCCTCCGGGCAAGGAGCCCCGCACGATCGGGCTGCTCTCGGGCGGCGAAAAAACGCTGACCGCGGTCGCGCTGCTCTTCGCGGTGTTCCGTGCGAAGCCCTCGCCGTTCGCGATCCTCGACGAGGTCGACGCCGCGCTCGACGAGGCCAACATCCGGCGCCTGGTCACGCTGCTCCAGGAATTCGTCGAACAGAGCCAGTTCCTGGTGGTCACGCACAGCAAGACCACGATGGAAGCCGCCAACATGCTGTACGGCGTCACCATGGAAGAGCCGGGCGTGTCGAAGAAGGTCGCGGTCCGGCTCGGCGACACGGAGCCGGCGTCGGCGACCGCCGGCTGATCTCCGAGTCGCGCCGGCGCCCTACGCTGGCGCCCTACCCTGGCGCCCTACGCTGGCGGTCGTGCCGGCGCGCCGAAGTAGGACAGGACCGCCCGTACGTCGGTCGCCTCCGGCACGCCAACGGGTGTCGGACGCGACGCGAACTCGCCGCCGCGAATGCGCAGCGCCTGCATGCCGAGTCGGATCGCGGCCGCGATCTCGCTGTCGGGTCGATCTCCGACGACCAGCACCGACGTCGCGGGAATCGCCGCACGTGTGCACCAGCCCGAAAGCACCGCCTCTTTCGCCGAACGCGCGACGCCCTGGTCGAGTTGGACGTCGTCGAGCAGCACGTCGTCGAACGCCGCGTCGAGACCGAGCGCGGTGAGTTTTCGGCGTTGGGTCTCGGGGTGACCGGTCGAAAGCAACACCGCCTTCGCGACCGATCGCACGCGCGCGACGACGTCGGCCGCGAAGGGAAACGGCACGATCGCACCCGGATCGCGGTCGAAGAATGCTTGTCGTCCGGCGTCGGCCACCTTCACCGGGTTGACGGAACGGAAGGCGGCGGCGACCGCGTCGTCGAGGTCGCGCTCGACGCCGGCGAGCGCGAGGCGCGCCTCGAGCAACTCCTCGACGCTCGCGCGTGCGCCCGCTTCGGCCATCGCTCGCGCGGCCTCGCGATGGGCGGGGCCGACGCATTGACCCATGCAGTCGAAGAGGGTGTCGTCGAGGTCGAAGACCACGGCGCGGATCGACGGATTGGGTACGACCGAGTCAGTCATCGCCGCGCGGGCTCCTCGAGTTCCTCGTGCTCCTCGATCACGAGCCCCTCCGCGGGGAGGCGTACGGCGATGGGGGTCGCGCCCCCGGTTCGCAGCGACTCGGCCAGCCCGGCGGGTTCACGCTCGTCGCGCAGCACCACGAGGACGCACCCGCCGCCACCCGCGCCGAGCACCTTCGTTCCGAGCGCGCCGGCCGCTCGCACGGCGCGATCGAGCGCGCGAATGCCCTCGGTCGCGATGCCCGGTGCCATCCGAAGTCGGACGCGACCCTCCTCGACCACGTGCTCGAGCGCCGCGTCGACGCGCCCGACGCGCAACTCGTCGCGGACGAGGCGGGACAACTCGGCAATACGCCCGAGGCACTCGACCGTCTGTCGCTCGCCGTCGAAGTATGCGCGCATGGCGCCCCAGTTGGTGATGCCGGAATCGTGCGGGGCGCCTGTATAGACGAGTCGGAGCCGCTTCGAAAGAGACGGGAGGTCGACCGGCAGTTTCTCGACGACCACGCCGCCCGCTCTTCCTTCGAGCGCGAGGCAGCCACCGAAGAGCGGCGGGTAGTAGTCCTGGTAGCCGGTCGGTCCGCGGATCACCCACGTTTCGAGATCCTGCGAGATGCGTCGAACGGCCTCGCGGTCGAGGGGTCGGCCGACCGCCTGCGACAACGTTGCCACGGCGCAGGCGAGCAGCGCCGACGAGCCTCCGAGCCCCGACCCCCGCGGCGCCGTCGCGCACGCGGACAGCCGGACGCCACCCTCGGGCACCAGCGCCTCGACCGCTCGCGTGAACAGTTTGTTGGGGTCGTCGCCCGTCGTGAACGACGCCCGCACGTCGTCGAGGGTCGGATACGACGAGACGACGGGCGCTCCGCCCGCGGCACCCGTCACCTCCACCCGGATCGCAGCCCCGACGGTCTTCTCGACGGTGACCGTCGCGGGCACGTCGAGTGCGACGTTCACCGTGACGCCGGGCCGCGGCAGCGTCAGATGAATCGGCCAGATGTCGAGAGTGCCCCCCGCGAGGTCGATGCGCACGGGCACACGTCCGGTCACGATCGTCATGAAGGGGCGGGATTCTCGCACAAGTCGTATCGAGGACGCGGTTCGCACCGGTGTTGATCCGGTCGGTCGGGCGACGAGCCGATCCGTTCCGGTGTGGAGCCCGTATCATCACCGCGATGAAACCCGTGATCGGTTTGACCTGTTCGACCGCGAGCGAGGGCGGCTCGAAGGCGGTTCGTCGCTACAGCTGCCCCGAGGCCTACGTACGGCGAGTCGAAGAGGCCGGCGGGATCCCGATCCTCCTGCCGGTCGCCGACCCCTCGCGGGTTCCCGAACTCGTAGCGCTCGTCGACGGCGTCATCCTGATCGGCGGCGACGACGTGGACCCGTCGATGTACGGCCAGCCGTCGCACCCGAGGTTGGGCCCGGTCGATCGGCTCCGCGACGAGTTCGAAGTCGCCGTCGCCCGCTTCGCGGCCGACGAATCGATTCCCGCCTTCGGCATTTGTCGCGGATGCCAGGTGATGAACGTGGCGCTCGGCGGCACGCTGATCCAGGACATCCCGAGCGAAGTGGATGGCGCGCTCTCCCACTCCGGTCGCTCCGACTCGGCGCACGACGCCGCCGTGACGCCGGGGACGCGTCTTCATCGACTGCTCGGCAAGAAGGTGGTCTCGGTCAACTCGCATCATCACCAGTCGGTCGGCGTACCGGCCGAGGGCTTCGACGTCACCGCTCGGTCGGCCGACGGCGTGATCGAGGCGGCCGAGCTCCCGGGTCACGTTTTCTTCCTTGGCGTTCAATGGCACCCGGAACGCATGCCGAAGTCGGAGTCGACCCGGCGCCTGTTTCGAGCCTTTCTCGAGGCGGCCCAGACCCGGGCTCGGTCACGGGCCTCGAGCCCGGCCGGGAAGAGACCCGCGCGAACGTCGTCGAAGGGCGGGCGGGCGGCCGGGTGACGCGTTCGGGGGTAGCATTTCCCGAATCGACGGCTCCGGAGCGGGAGTCGATTCCTCCCGGAGGATTCTCGCCGTGACCCAGACCGAGCAACGCCTGCTCTTCGCCACGGGATTCGTCCTTCTGGCCGGTTCCGGCCTGTACGTCGCGTTGGGCGGGCTGTCGAAGCCCGCGCCGCTGCCGATCGCCGTTTCGACGACCGAGGCGCCGTCGGCGACCAACCCGACGACCGGGCGTCCCCTGATCGAGCCGAACGCGGTCGTTGCGGGACCGACCGATCCGTCGGGCGACGGCGTACTTCGGCCCGGCGGCACGGTCCTCTCCCCCGGACTCCGCGAACCCTCGGGCGAGGATCTTTCCGACCCGAAGGTCGTCCGGGCGTTGCTCCGCGCACACCTGGCCGAGGCGAGTCCGCGATGGGACTACATCGCGAAACTCTTGCAGGTGTACCGCGAGCCCCTCGACCCGGACGTGAAGGCCGCCCTGCTCGCGGCGCTCGAACACGGGAACAAGGCGGGCGCGCTCCAGGCGCTGGCGTTCTTGAACGACGGCACGATCGTCCCCGACCTGCTGCGCCTGCTCGACGATCCGGCCATCGATGCCGGCGATCGCGGCGCGGTGCTCCAGGCTCTCTCGACGATCCCGGGCGCGAACGCGGCCGAGGTGGTGACGGGCATCGAGAGCCGCTTGACCGGTGAACTGGCCCACGACCTCGTGTACCTGCAGAACATCGCGCGCGTCGGCGGGGTCGAGGCCGTGCGCGCGCTCGTCGACGCGATCGCGAAAGCGAAGGTTCCGACCGACATCGGTCCCGACGTGTGGCGGGAACTCGATCTCAAGAAGAGTCCGGAGGCATCGGACCGCCTCGCGTCGGATCTGCGCTCGACCACGCTGTCGGCCGACGTGCTCGGCGTGCTGGTCGAGATGGCGGGGAAGCCGGGGGCCTCGCGCGCGCTCGTCGAGTCGCTCCTCGCGCTCGACGCCGACTCGACGCCGGAGCCCGTGCGAAAGCGCGTGCTCGCGAGCCTCGTGGGCACGGGCGACGACGCCGCCCTCGAACGCGTGCTCGCGGTCTCCACGAAAGGCGCCGACTACGCGAGCGTCGCCGCCAAGGCGATCTCCGAACTCCGATCGGCGTCGCCGGCGATGCGCGCCAAGCTCCTCGTGCTCGCGAGCGAGACCAACGACGAGAACCTGAAGGCGCAGACGGTGCACGCGCTCGGCTCGCTCAAGGTGGCGACGGCCGTGCCGCTGTTGACGCAATACCTCTCGTCACCGCTGCCGCTGCTTCGGACCGAGGCCGTCATCGCGCTCGGACGGATCGGCACAGACTCCGCGCCTGCGATCGACGCGCTCGCCAAGGCCTACGATACGGGCGACGAGGCGATGCGGCAGCACGCGGCGATCGCCATCGGCAAGACCGGGCACGAGCGCGCGGGCGCCATCCTGAAGCAATTGTTGACGATCGAAAAGAGCGAGCGGGTGCGGACCACGCTCGCCGGCGCATTGCGGGCGCTCGGTCCCCCTTGATCCGCGTGCGCGCCGGCAGCCTCGGCGGCCTCTGCGCCCGCGTCGCGCTCGCGACCCTCTTCGGATTCGGAGTTCCTTCGACGGCGCACGCGGACGGTCCCGTGGAGGCGCTCGGGCGTGCGCTCGCGAGCAAGTCGCCCGACGTGCGCGTCGAGGCGCTCGCGATCGTCGCCAAGTCGGCGGCCTCGTTGACGCCCGAACAGCGACGCAAGGAGGCGCTCTTGCTCCGCAAGGCGCTGCCCCAGGAACAGGAGGTCTCCGTCCGCCTCGCGACGATCACGGCGCTCGCGGCGCTGCGTGACGATGCCGCGTGGGTGCCCGTCGTCCAGGCTTCGCTCGCCGACCGCGACGACGGTGTTCGGCTGGCCGCCACCAACGCGGTGCTGCTCGGCGGCGCCGACTGCGTGGAGGCGCTCGGCAAGCTCCTGCGCGAGGATCAGGACGAGACGTTTCGCGCCGAGGTGGCGTTGCTGCTCGGGCGTCGTCGGCGCGTGGACGCCGTGCCGGTGCTGCTCGACGCACTCGGCGACGCGCATCCTCGCGTGCGCGCCGCGGCGGCCGAAGCGCTCGAGGCGGTGAGCGGCGAGGCGCTGGGGTACGAGGCGGCGCCGTGGAAGGCGTGGTGGGCGGCCCGGCGCGCGCCCGCGCCCGTCCCTCGTGCGGGCGAATCGGTGACAGCCGAGCCCAAGGCTCCGACTCCTCCCCCGCCGCCCCCTCCACCCAAGGGCCTCGTGCCCGACGTCTACGGCCTCTTCCTGCGCTCGAAGGACGTCGTGTTCGTCGTGGACGTCTCCGGATCCGTCGGCGATGCCGGCGTTCAGTCGGCCAAGACCGAAATCCTGAAAGCGGTCGAGCGGTTCGCGAGCGACGTCCGATTCGCGGCGGTCTTCTTCGACGCCGAGATCCGCCTGTGGCATCCGGAGATGGTCGTTGCCTCGCCCGCCAACAAGGGCGAGTTCTCGCGCTACGTCCGGGGCTTCGGGCGGGGCAAGCGCACCGACGTGATGACGGCGTTGAACGCGGGCCTGGGCGTCGCCAAGCGCCGCGTGGACGCCAAGCGCGAGGCGAAGGAGGCGTTCGTCGAGCCCGTGACGATGGTGGTCGTCAGCGACGGGCAGGAGAACCTCAGGACCACGCCCGGTGCCGTCGTGGGCGACCATCTCGACCGCCTCGATCTGGCTCACGCCGTCGTTCACGCGGTCGTGGTCGGCGGAAAAGACAACGCACTGATGGCGGCGCTGGCTCGTCGCGGCGGAGGCAGCTATCGCGTCGTGCCGTAGGCCTTCGTCCCTACTTCGAATCCTCGGTGCCGGACATCGGGGCGTCGGACATCGGGGCGTCGGACGGGGATGGGGGCGGGGAAGGGGGCGTCGGCTTCGACGCGTCGGCGGGCCGGTGATTCGCGCGGATCCGGTTCTCGACGGGAGAGGGCCACCAGCCCGCCAACTGGCCGACGAGAATCACGAGGACGGCGAGCCCGAGCGCGGCGTAGATCCACACCAGTGCCTTGGGGCGCGCCGCACGCTGACGCGCCGCGGCGCTCAGTCGGTCCCGCATCGACTCGGGCTCGATCCGGGACTTCGACGGCGTTGGCGCCGGGGGCGGCGGCGGGGGCGTGGGGGACGCGTCGGGCATGCGGGTTCCGCAGGATTCGGGCGGGCCCATCGAACCACGGCGCGAGCGTCCGACCGTCGCCCGGTACGATTGACCGTATGGAACTGATCCTCGAGACCGCCGGCGAGAGCCACGGACCGGGACTGACCGCGATCCTCGCGGGAATTCCGACCGGGACACCGGTGCGATCCGACTTCGTCGACGCGTGCCTCGCGGCGCGACAGCGCGGGTACGGCCGCAGCGCGCGGCAGCGCGTCGAGGTCGACCGCGTCCGGTTCACGGCGGGCGTGCGAGACGGCGTCGCGACCGGCAATCCGATCGCGCTCCACGTGGACAATCGCGACACGACCTATGCGGCGCTCCCGCCCGTCCACGCGCCCCGCCCCGGCCACGCCGATCTCGCGGGGGCGTTGAACCGCGGACTCGTCGACGCGCGCGACGTCATCGAGCGGGCGAGCGCGCGCGAGACCGCGGTACGCACGGCGGCGGGCGCGGTCGCGGCCTCGTTCCTCGCGGCGCTCGGCATCCGCGTGTTCGGCCACGTCCGGATGCTGGGCGGCGTGGACGTCGGCGCTGCGACGGGTCCGGACCTCGACGTCGTTCGTGCGCGCAGAGATCTGTCTCCGCTCCACGCGCTCGGCGACGAGCGCACCGTCGCGCAGGCGGTGTCGGCGATCGACGCCGCGAAGGCGGCGGGCGACACGCTCGGCGGCGTCGTCGAGGTCGTTGTGGTCGGCTGCCCTCCCGGCCTCGGCGGGCACGAACGTCCCGAGGAAAAGCTCTCCGCGCGGCTGGCCGCGGCGTTGATGGGCGTACAGGCCGTGCGTGGCGTCGAATTGGGCGAGGGACACGCGTCCGCGTCGCTGCGCGGGTCGGAAATGCACGACCCGATACTCCCGGGCGAGCCCGGTGCGCTGCGCCGCCCGACCAATCGCGCGGGCGGCATCGAGGGCGGCATGTCGAACGGCGAGGCGATCGTCGTCCGATGCGCGATGAAGCCGCTCGCGACGTTGCGCGAGGCGCTCGCGAGCGTCGATCTGACGACCGGGGGGGCGGCGCCGGCGCGCGTCGAGCGCAGCGACGTGACGGCGGTGCCCGCGCTCGCGATCGTGGCGGAGGCGGTCGTCGCGCTCGAATTGGCGCGCGCGATCCGACGTCGGTACGGCGGCGCGCATCTCGACGAGGTGAAGGCGGCGATGGAATTCCACGCGCGGCGGCGCGCGAACGTCGGGCGCGCGCGCTGACGCGGGGTCGGCGCTGGTAACCGAGTGGTCAATCTGCGTCGGCCGGCCTTCGGCGGTAATCGGGTTGCCGGGGGCTACGTTCCCGTCGCTCGACGGCGGATGCGTGCCGCCGGGGATACGGTCCAAGACGCGCCGTTTCGCATTTCGCCGGGATCGCGATCAGTGACGCATACGACTCGGACCGCGCGACTCGGCACGCGACATGCAATGAAGGCCGCGGGTGCGATTCCGAACGGAACGCCCCATGGGAGCCTTTCATGAGTCGTTTCAGCCGATTGACGTGTCAATTCCTATTCGCCGCCTGCGTCGGTGCGCTTGCCGGGTGCGGCGGCGGCGGTGCCGGCGGTGCCACGACGACGCCGGCGGTGCCGCGCGGCGTCCTTCTCGAGGCTGGCGCGCGCACGATGAACATCGCGTGGGACGCGGTTGCAAACGCCTCCTCGTACACCGTCTACGTGAGCACCTTGCCCAACGTCGACGAGTTGAACTACGGCATTGTCCCGGATGGCCTGCACGTCCCCGGCATCGCCGATACGACCGTCCGGGTCTACGGGCTTCGCGACGGCGAGACGTACTTCGTGCGCGTCTCGGCCCGGAACGACGCCGGTGTCGGTGGTCTCAGCTCTCCGGTGCAGGCGACCCTCGCACCCGGCCTCCCCGTCGTAACCAACGTCGTCGTCGGCATCGGCTCGCTACGGGCCTTCTGGTCCGTGACCCTCGGCGCCACCGCGTACGACGTCTACTTCGGTCGGGAGGCCTCGGTTTCGAGCGCCAACTGGTCGACGGTCGCGGACGGCGCGCGGTACCTCGACGCCCAGCCCGGGCTGGAAATCTCCGGTCTGATCAACGGCGCTTCCTATTGGTTCGTCGTCGTTGCGCGAGGCGGTGCGGGAGTGAGCGGAGACTCCATCCCGGCATCCGGAACGCCGAGCGCGCGGGGCACGTTTGCGGCGGCGGGCACGCTCGCGGCCGGTACGTCGATCGAATCCAGCGTTTCCGCCGAGTTGACCGGTGACGGCGATGCCGACCTCGCGGTGCTCGATACGACGACGGGCGCGGTGACGGTGTTTCCGGGTCTCGGCGACGGCACGTTCGGCCCGTCCTTCGAACTCTCGTCCGCCGTCGGCGCGACGGCGATCGCCGCGGCCGACCTGAATGGCGATGCCGCGGCCGACCTCGTCACGTCGGACACCGCCGACGGGACCGTCTCGGTGTTCCTCTCGGATGGCGTCGGAGGATTCTCGCTCCGCGTGTCGTACGCGGCGGGCATCTCGCCGAGCGCCCTCGCCATCGCGTCGATCGACTCCTTCGTCGATTCCATTCCCGATCTCGTCGTCACGGACGTCAATACGGGCGAACTGCTCTTCCTGAGGGGCGTGGGCGACGGCTCGTTCGACCCGGCGCTCGCTACGGGCGTCGGAGTCAATCCGATCTCCGTCGCCGTCGGTGACTGGAACGGCGACGGTGCGTTCGACGCGGCGACCGCGAACCACGATTCCGGCGACGTCACGACGCTGCTCGGCGACGGCTACGGCGGCTTCGGTTCACGCACCGACGTGGCGGTGGGCATCTCCCCGGCGACGGTCGAGGCCCGGGACTTCGACGTCAACGGGCACGTGGACCTCGTCGTCACGACGAGCGGCGACGGCGGACTCGTGCTGCTTCGCGGTCTTGGGGACGGGACGTTCGCCGCCGACTCGCCGATGCTGGTTGGGACGGCGCCCGAGGGCTTCGTCAGTGGCGACTTCGACGGTGACGGCTCGCTCGATGTCGCGGTCGCCGACCCGACCGACGGGACCGTGCGCATCCTGCTCGGTGACGGCTTCGGCGCCTTCCTCTCGTTCTTCGTCGTCGATCTCGCGCTCGGGCCGGTGTCGCTCTGCGTGTTCGACTTCAACGGGGACGGCGTGCTTGATCTCGTGGCGACGAACACGATCGACGGCACGGTGACGCTCCTGATCGGGTCCGACGTCTGATCGCGGTACGAATGGCCGCGTGCTGCGCGCCCGCGCGTGCCCTTCGGGGAACGCGCGGGCGCTTTCGCAGGGGTGTTTCCCGGCCCCGGATCGTTCGTGACCGCCGACCGTTCTTGACCATTCCGGCCGCCTACAGGTACGTTCGCGCCCCTCGCCGGCGTAGCTCAGCGGTAGAGCATCGGTTTTGTAAACCGAGGGTCGCGTGTTCAATCCACGCCGCCGGCTCACTCCGGCTCTCTTCCGGCGGGTCGTCTTCTGGCGAGCCGGCGGCCTGCATGCGTCGCCGATTCGCCCGACTCCCTCCGGGAGCGACGGGCGGATTCGGGGACAGAGCACCTATCAGGACACGAACCTTCGGGCGGATACTCAAGCGGTCAACGAGGGCAGACTGTAAATCTGCTGGCTTACGCCTACGGGGGTTCGAATCCCTCTCCGCCCACCATCTTGGTTCCTGATTCGACGAGCGTTTGCGATCCCGCGGGGGAGTCGCCGCCGCGTGCGACCCGGGGAGTCTCGCGACCGGCTCCGCCCGGTGGATCGCGCTTCCGCGTGGCCCCGGGCGTAGAGAGAGCGCCAAACATCGCGCGGCCCGCGCAGTCCTTGACCGTCGAAGGTCGCTCCCTACACTTCTCCGTTCCTCATGGAACCTCTCGGGGTTTCGTGGGGACCCGGACGACGAGAGTGCGGGTGTAGCTCAATGGTAGAGCTCCAGCCTTCCAAGCTGGTGACGTGGGTTCGATTCCCATCACCCGCTCCACTGGCCCTGTGGCCAGCAGATTGGCGGCCCCGCGGCCGGCAGTCGGAAGAGTGGAGTTCGTCCCTGCGCTGCGCCGGCTCGCTTCGCCCGGGCCTTCGATTCACCGGCCCTCGGGGGGTTTCCCCGAACGGACGACGGATCGGGGCTCCGGCGGCCGTGATCGCGCTGGTGTAGCTCAGTGGTAGAGCACCTCCTTGGTAAGGAGGAGGTCATGGGTTCAATCCCCATCACCAGCTCCACCGGCCGCGCCGAGGGATCTTCGTCCGACGGGGTCGTCGGCTGCAAGGCAGGGTCATGACCGCAAGGTCGGGCTGTCGGGCAGTTCACGTCAGGTACACAGTCGTCAGCCGTACAGTTGTTTCGGGATCGGTCGTTTCCGGGTCCGCAGGGCCCGAACGGCCGGAGCCGGGGTTCGGTACGGTCTGTTCATTTCACCGTAAACCGCAGTAGACCGCAGTCGTCAGCCGGATCGGGCGAAGCGTCGCTCCCCGGGCCACGGAGAGTCGTCATGGCGAAAGAGAATTTCGATCGAAGCAAGCCCCACGTGAACGTGGGCACCATCGGCCACGTCGACCACGGCAAGACGACGCTCACCGCGGCGATCTCGCACGTGATGGCGGCCGCGAACGGCACGAAGGAAAAGTCCTACGCCGACATCGCGAAGGGCGGCACCATCCGTGACGACACCAAGATCGTCACGATCTCTGCCGCGCACGTCGAATACGAGACGAAGAATCGTCACTACGCCCACGTCGACTGCCCCGGGCACGCCGACTACGTCAAGAACATGATCACGGGCGCCGCGCAGATGGACGGCGCGATCCTCGTCGTCTCGGCCGCCGACGGCCCGATGCCCCAGACGCGCGAGCACATCCTCCTCGCCCGCCAGGTCGGCGTTCCGGCGATGGTGGTGTTCCTGAACAAAATCGACCTCGTCGATGATCCCGAGCTGCTCGACCTGATCGAGCTCGAGTTGCGCGAACTCTTGAAGGAATACGACTTCCCCGGCGACACGATTCCGATCATCCGCGGTCAGTCGAACATCGCGCTCACGTCGAAGACGCCCGGGCCGAACGACCCGGCTTCGAAGTGCATTTTCGAGTTGATGAACGCGGTCGACACGTACATCCCGACGCCGACGCGCGACATCGACAAGCCGTTCCTGATGCCCATCGAGGACGTCTTCTCGATCAAGGGCCGCGGCACGGTCGGAACGGGTCGTATCGAGCGCGGCGTCGTCAAGGTCGGCGAGGCGCTCGAGATCGTCGGCATCCGCGACACGCAGAACACGACCTGCACCGGCGTCGAGATGTTCAACAAGATCCTCGACAGCGGCCAGGCCGGCGACAACGTCGGCGTGCTCCTGCGCGGCGTCGAAAAGAAGGATCTCGTGCGCGGCATGGTGCTCGCGAAGCCCGGTACGGTGAAGCCGCATACCGAGTTCGAGGCCGAGATCTACGTCCTGACGAAGGAAGAGGGCGGTCGTCACACACCGTTCTTCAACAACTACCGTCCGCAGTTCTACCTGCGTACGACCGACGTCACGGGTGCGATCGAGTTGCAGGGCGGCGCTGAAATGTGCATGCCCGGCGACAACGCCACGATCAAGGTCGTGCTGATCCAGCCCATCGCGCTCGAGGAGAAGCTTCGCTTCGCCATCCGCGAGGGTGGTCGAACGGTCGGCGCCGGCGCCGTCACGAAGGTCCTGAAGTAGTCGAACACCCCTGCACCGGACGGGAAGCGGCCGACGCCGCCCGTCCGGCGCGTTCCTCCAACGCTCTCCATCATCCAGCAGTCGACCCCCCGTAGGGTCCGCCCCGACGGGGGCAATTCAAGAGGCGATTCGTCATGGCGAAGGCCGAAGCCCGTGGCTACGTGACCCTGGAATGCACGGTCACCGGCGTGCGGCTCTATCGCGTCCAGAAGCGGCTCAAGGGCAATCCCTACAAGCTGGAGTTGATGAAGTACAACCCCAAGCTCCGGATGCGGACGCTCCACAAGGAGGTCAAGAAGTAGGCGGGAGCGCTCGGGCGGATGCCCGACGATCTCGTCCACTGACGCGCGACATCAGCGAACGGCAGTAGCTCAACTAGGCAGAGCAGCTGATTCCAAATCAGCAGGTTGGGGGTTCGATTCCCTCCTGCCGTGCCACCCCGTCTCGGCCCTCGGGCCGTACGAGCGTGTCCCCGGCGCGAGAGACCCCGCTCGCTCCGCCCGCTCTCGAGCGACCCGTGGTGCTGGCTTCGTGGATCGTCTGAGACCCAAAAAAACGATGGCACTCGAGCTGTACAAGAAGGGTCAGGGCAACACCGCTCGCGCGTCCGCGTACGCGATCGGCGCGCTCCTGATCGGCTTCGGGGCGATTCGCCTCTTCGCCACCTACAACGAGCCCGGCGTCGGCGTGCTGATCTCCAGCGTTCCCGTCATCGGCGCGGTGACGATCAGCAAGGTCGTGGCCTTCGCGGTCGGCATCGCGGGCGTCATCGGCCTCCACTACGTGCTCAATCGCCCGAAGTCGGTCGATCTCCTGATCGAGACCGAAGCCGAAATGCGGCGCGTCTCGTGGCCCACGATGAAGCAGGTGTGGAATGCGACGCTCGTCGTCGCGTTCGTCACGTTCCTCCTGGCGGTCACGATGTCGGGTCTCGATCTCGTGATCCGCCAGATCCTCGGCCTCATTTTCTAGGCGGGGGAACCATGGCGAATCGCTGGTACGTCGTCCGGGTGCAGAGCGGGCGCGAAAACACCGTCCAAGCCGCGCTCGAGCGCAAGATTCGCGTCGCGGGCAAGACCGACATCATCACGCGCGTGCTGGTTCCGGTCGAGAGCGTGACCGAGGTCAAGGCGGGGCGCAAGAAGACGCGCAAGAAGAAGCTCTACCCGGGCTACGTGCTCGTCGAGATCGCGCAAGACGAAAAGGGCAAGATTCCGATGGAAGGTTGGGCGCTCGTGCGCGACACCTCCGGAGTCGGCGATTTCGTCGGGCCCTACAACAATCCCGATCCGCTTCCGCAGGAAGAGGTCGACAAGGTGCTGGCGATCGTCGAACGCAGCGCCGATCGCGCACCGCAGGTCCAGATCGCGTTCAAGAAGGGTGATTCGGTGAAGATTCGCGAGGGTCCCCTCGAGTCGTTCGACGGTGTCGTCGACGAGGTGATCCCGGCCAAGGGGGCCGTTCGCGTCATCGTCACGATCTTCGGGCGCGCCACGCCGGTCGATCTCGAATACTGGCAAGTGGAGGCGGTGTAACCGCAACGACCGATGGCGAAAGAACTCAAGGCGAAGGTCAAACTGCAGTGCCCGGGCGGCTCGGCCACGCCGGCGCCCCCCGTCGGCCCCGCGCTCGGTCAGCACGGCGTCAACATCGGCGAATTCGTCAAGCGCTTCAACGACGCGACGAAGGACATGCGCGGGACGTTGATCCCCGTGATCATCTCGATCTATGCCGACCGATCCTTCGATTTCATCACCAAGTCGCCCCCGGCGTCCGAGCTCTTGAAGCAGGCGGCGGGCATCACGAAGGGCAGCCCCGTCCCGCACACCGACAAGGTGGGCAAGGTGACGAAGGCGCAGGTGAGGAAGATCGCGGAAAC
>JANNRO010000461.1:0-2441 GCA_031401505.1 Planctomycetia bacterium | reverse complement strand
CCCATCGTCTTCGCGTCTCCACCCGGCGAGGGCTTTGACTTGAGTTTATTGACGGAAGGCGAGGCGGCGCGCGTGGATCTCGAAGAGGCGGAGACGGGTGTCGAGGTCTGGGTCGCGACCGATCGTCCGGTGTATGTCCGCACGAGTCGGGACTACCGCTCGCACGTGGTTGCGCTCGATCCGAAGGGCCTCGTGCCCTACGAGAGCGCGCCCGAGGTCGTCGTGCCGACGTTCCCTCCGCTCGAGATCCGCGCACGCTTCGTCGATGAGCAGGGCGGACCCGTGGAGGGTTGGTTGCACGACCTGTCCATCGTTTCTCAATGGAACGACGGCGAGGAGTTGCGCGGCACGGCACCGAGCCCGACACCGTCGGTGACGGTCGCCGCAGACGACCGCATGTCGCTCGTCGCGTGGCCGAGGGACGACGTGCGATTCCAGCCGTCGATCATCGAGGCGTCGTCGTCGCCCTTCGGCGGGAAGCCCATCGACCTCGGCGAAGTGAGACTCAAGGCTCGCGCGCCCGTACTGCGCATCGATGACCCGAGCGGCATGCCGCACGAGGACACGCACTTCCTCCTCACGCGCGGCGAGCGAACAGAGAAGATCTGGACGCAAGGGGGACTCGTGGTCGACCCGTGGCTCGCGCCCGGACTCCTCGGCGACGGCACCATCCTTCGTTCCATCCTGGACTCGGAGGAAGTGACCTTCGTTCGGCGACTCGAAGGCGCGGGTTCGTGGACGATTCGCGCGCCGAAGGGGACTCTAACGGTCGAAGTGCGCGGAGACGGCGACGCCCCGATCGAGAACTGGGACGTCCATCTCGACGGTCGCTTGTACCGCCCTCGCGGCACGTCACTTCGGCTCACGACGCTCGATGCTGGCCCTCACGAGGTCGTCGTCGAGGCCGACGGCTTCGTTCCCCGCCGCCTCCGATTCACGCTCGCCGAGGACGAACAGCGCACGTGGGTTGCCCGCCTTCGGGCGGTTCGTCCCGGGCCTCGGTAGAGTCCACGCGCCACCGCGGGTCCCGACGGTGGACGACGGCACCCGGGGCGCCCGCCTCTTCCTCCGGGTGTGTTAGCGTCTGAGCATGACGCGCGCCGCCAAGGCACTTCTCGAAGCCGCCATGCGACTTCCGCCCGAGGCGCGTGCCGATCTCGCCGCCGAGTTGATCGAAAGCCTTGATGACGAAGGCACCGATCCAGGCGTCAGCGAGGCGTGGTCCGAGGAGGTCCGGCGCCGACTTGCCGAATTCGACGCCGGTAAGGTCAAGTCGATCCCACTGTCGATGGTTCGTCGACGTGTCCGAGCGGCCGCGAGCGGTCGTGGCCGCGCCCGTTGAGTTCCTGCCCGGGGCTCTCGCAGAGGCCGAGGCGGCTGCAGCGTGGTACGCCGAGCGAAGCCCGCGTGCCGCGGCCGATTTTTCAAGCGAACTCGACGTCGCATTGAAGCGAATTGAGGGCTCACCGTCCGCATGGCCTGAACATCTGCAAGGGACCAGGCGAATCCTGCTGAGGCGGTTTCCATTTTTTCTGGTGTGCCGAGCGTCACCGCTACTCATCCTCGTGGTGGCCGTGGCGCACGGTCGACGAAGACCGGGTTACTGGCGGGCCCGATGATCGTGTCGCCGACTGACCGCCTACGTGTCGAGTCAACGTCCCCTCGCCTTTTGACGGCGCACGCGCGTCTCAACGCCCTATGACGGGCGCTTCTTGGCGCTCTTGCGTGTCCGACTCGCGGTCCCCGTCGCCGCCCCGGTTTTGCGTTTCGCGGGACCCCGCACGGCACGCGCGACGCCGGTCGCCGCGTTCGCCGCCGCCTTGATCGTGACCACTTTCGCGGCGGTCCTCGCGGCCTTGCCAATCAGCAGGGCGCCGACGACCGCGCCGCCAGCGATGGCGGCGGTGCCGACAGGGTGTCGCTTGACGGTCTTCAAAAGTCTGTTCGTGGCCATGTCGCGGTCTCCGGATCGTGTCGTGGGTTGGATGCCGCTGATGGCGCGACGGTACGCATGCCGGGCGCACTGCCCCGACGAACCGGTCGCGCGCCGATCAGAAGATCAGGTGCAAGACGCCTTGGAGAATCTTGACGGCGATCGCCGCGACCCCGAGTGCGATCGCGAGCACCGCGAGAATCGCTCCCCGCCTTCGGGACGAAGCCGCGCGCAAGACGGCGAACGCACCGACCACCACGGCGACGAGACCGAGGAAGAAGCCGAGGATAGGCGCGACGAAGAACGCGATGACGGCGCTCGCCATCGCAAACGTGGCGAGAGCGGTCCGCTGCTCGGGCGTGGCCATTGCGTACTCCGGTAGGGATCACCTTCGATGCGCGAAGGCGACCCGTGGGTACGTCAATTCGATGAATCCGATGCCGCTATGCCGAGACGCCGGCGATGCGACACCCGAAGGCCGTCAGGGGAGCGTGTACCCGAACTTGAC
>JANNRO010000460.1:0-2474 GCA_031401505.1 Planctomycetia bacterium | reverse complement strand
CGTGGTCAAACGTTGGTTCGCTCATCGCGTTCCGGTGGATCCAGCCGGGAGAACTCTTCATCCGCCTCTGGATCGCCGATGCCGAGGCCGCGTCCGTCGTATCACCCTTCCCCCTCGCCGCGACGCCGGTCGAACTCGGGTCGTTCGGGGCCTGGAGTTCGAGCCAGCGCGCGCTCGCGATGAGCTGGCGGCCGGGGCTGACGGGGGGCTGGCGCGGCGGAATCGTGCGCAATGGTGGCGTGGTGGAACTCCTGCCGGCCGGGGTGGCGACGGACCGAGCCGAACTCCATTGGAGCCCCGCGGGGAACCGGATCGCGTGGATCGTGCCGACGTCGACCGGGGCCCAGCACATCTATGTGACGGACGTGCCGCCGGTCGGAATTGCGCCGACGATCCCGTCGTCGCCGTTCGCCACGATCGCCGCGGGTGCATCCGTCGAGGGATTCACCTGGTCTCCGGACGGGACGCGACTTGCGTGGTACTCCGACGAAGGGATGGGCTCGGAGGTGTGGCAACTCACGACGATCTTGTCGTCGGGTGGAACCAAGTCGGTGATCGGTCCGGCCGTGCTGTTCTCGAACATTCCCGAAATCGGGTACGCGTGGACCGCCGACTCGGCGCGGATCCTGTATCTGCGGGAGTCGGTGTTTGGTGGCGGAGACATCGTGTCCGTCGACGTCGCGACCGCCGCCGAGGTGATCCCCGCGACGATCCCGACGGGGCGCCGCGTTCGCGGCAGTCTCCAAGCGAGCCCCGACAATTTCTACGTCGCATTCACCGACGCGGTCGTAGTCGGGAACGACGAGTCCCAGTTCCGCCTTCGCTTGGTTTCGTCGCTCGGACTCACGTCGTACGGCGTGGGCGACGCAGAGACCGTCGGGGCGTACTTCGACTGGGCACCGACCGGCGAAGGAATCGCGGTCCGCACGGTTTCCGGGATCGGTGTCCGGTCGATCGCGATCTTCGAGCCGTCGGGCCCGAAGACTCCCTACCTCGAGGCCGATCTGCTCGGTCGCGCGGTGTGGACGGGTGATGGGCGATGGCTCGTCGTGGTTGAACCGACGTCGATTCTCGGCTTGCGCGCCGGGGACGACGTGTTCACCTCCTTCGGCGAGATCTCGACGGCCGGGGACACGTACAAGCAGGTCGGCGTCCGCTGACGTTCGCAGGTCGCTCCGGCGAGTGCGAGTCGTGCTTGCGAGCGGCGTTCCCAGGCGCGAGGGCGCGCTTCGCGCGTGCCTGTTGGTCGTGTCGCGCATCCGGCGAAAGCGTTGCGCATGCAGAACGCCGACGCTGACTCCCGCTGCGAGACGCCGCGTGCGGACGCGGGTCCCGACGGCCAATCGGGCGCAACGGCCGTTCAGGGGACGAGCATGCAGAGTTCGACGGCGTGGCGCTCATGCACCCCGAGGGGTGCCCTACCGGGCATCGCAACACCGGATTTGATACATTCTGCGTTCCGGCGGCGCACGAATGGGCACGCGACTCGGGAGGTCTTCATGGACGTTTGGCATGGCGCGTCACTGGTCCTGGTATCGACGGTGCTGACTGCGTGCGGTGGCGGTGGCGGTGGTGGCGATCCGCCGGATGCGTGTCCGCTTCTCGGCGGTACGACCCTCGCCACGCAAGCGCAGGGGGGTGCGGCGCAGCAGATTTCGATCGACGCGCGCATCATGACGGTCACGTCGGCGCGACTGGCGGAAATGCAACTCGCCGGGCTCTCGTTCCCCAACTCGGCGGCCCTCATAGCCGGCGCCCCCACGCAGTTGGGAGGATCGAATTGCGGTCCATCCACGGGCGTCCGTACGTCGGTCGTGGGCGGAGCGGAAGGTGAGTCGGTCATCGTGCCGGAGGGGCAGGCCGGCGAGCAGACGTTGCCGTTGATCCGAACGCTTCCGTTCAGCGTCGTCCTGGGCGCGCAGGCGTACACGAACTTTCCAGGCCCCGGGAGTTTCGGGGTGGCGCTCGCAGACCGTCTCGGACTGGGCGCGCTCAATCCGATTCCCGGCGGACAGATCCTCGCGCCGCAGATCGGCGTTCCGGTCAGTTCGCTGCTGTACGCCCTCACCGACGACGCAGGTGTGGCCCAATTCGTCGCCGAGGCGTTCCAGAGCGTCGCGACGAGATCCGTCGTCGCGCCGAGGGTCCGGACGCGCCAGGACCAGACGGCGACGATTTTCGTGGCGACCGAATTGGCTCCTCTGGCCGACCTGGACGCGGTGTTCGCGGCGCGACTGGGCGGCATTCACGCATCGATCGACTCGGCCGAAGTGGGCGCCGTCGTCCGGTACACCGCCTCGATTCCCGCGAGCGGAATCGTGAGCCTCACCTTCGAGCCTGCGCTCCAAGCGGCGCAGGCGACGCGTCCGGACTCGTTCACGCTCGACGGCACGACGCCGAGCGTCGCCCAGGTCCTCGTGACGCGGTCCCGGCAGGTCCGATCCACCGTACTCGTGCCCGATGGCGCGACGGTC
>JANNRO010000459.1:0-2445 GCA_031401505.1 Planctomycetia bacterium | reverse complement strand
CCCAACGCCGTGCCGACCGCGTTCGCGGCGTTCCCGCCCGTGCCCTTTCATCCCGACAACGTCGGAGATTCGACCGGGCTCGATCGCGCGCTCATGAACACGCCGAACTCGTCCCACTGGCTCGGGTGCGACCCGAGCGGGCGCGACGTGCTCGCGCGCATCCTCTTCGGCATCCGCATCTCGCTGACCATCGGGCTCGTCGGCGTGTCGATCTATCTGAGCATCGGGATCTTCCTCGGGAGCCTCGCCGGGTACTACGGGCGCAAGACCGACCTGCTGATCATGCGCCTCGTCGAGATCATGATCTGCTTCCCGACGATGTTCCTCCTCCTGACGATCGTCGCGGTGTTCGATTCCCGCAGCATCTTCCTCATCATGGGGGCCATCGGCCTGGTCGGTTGGCCCGGCGTCACGCGACTCGTGCGCGGCGAGTTCCTGCGGCAGCGCAACCTCGACTACGTGACCGCCGCGCGGTCGCAGGGCATCCCGCAGCGCCGCATCATCTTCGGCCACGTGCTACCCAACTGCATGGGACCCGTGCTCGTAGCGGCGACGTTCGGCATCGCGGGCGCGATCCTGACCGAGTCGGGGCTCGCGTTCCTGGGGCTCGGCGACACGACCGCGGTCTCGTGGGGACAGATGCTCTCGACCGGACGCGCGACGCTCCAATGGCACCTGATCCTCGCCCCCGGGTTCGCGATCTTCTTCGTCGTCACCGTGTTCAATCTCCTGGGCGAGGGCCTGCGCGACGCCCTCGACCCGAAACTGCGGAGGTAGTCATGGCCGCCGACTCCGACGTCCTCCTCTCCGTCGAAGACCTCCGCACGCACTTCTTCACCGACGGCGGCGTCGTCAAGGCCGTCGACGGGGTCTCCTACAAGATCCGAAAGGGCCGCACCCTCGGCGTCGTCGGCGAGTCGGGTTGCGGGAAGAGCGTGACGTCGCTCTCGATCATGCGACTGATCCCCGACCCGCCCGGGCGCATCGTCGGCGGCCGGATCCTGTTCGAGGACGAGGACCTCGTGAAGGTGCCGTTGTCCCGCATGCGCAAGATCCGCGGCAAGGACATCGGGATGATCTTCCAGGAGCCGATGACGTCGCTCAACCCCGTCTTCACCGTCGGCTTCCAGATCATGGAACCCGCGCTGCTTCACCTGGGCGTCAAGCCCGCCGAGGCCCGGCGGCTGGCGATCGACGTGTTGACCAAGGTCGGCATTCCGTCTCCCGAACGCCGGGTCGACGAGTACCCGCACCAGTTGTCGGGCGGCATGCGTCAACGCGTGATGATCGCGATGTCGCTCGTATGCAATCCGCGTCTGCTGATCGCCGACGAACCGACGACCGCGCTCGACGTCACGATCCAGGCCCAGATCCTCGACCTGATGAGGAAACTGCAGGACGACCTCGGCATGAGCGTGCTCTTGATCACGCACGATCTCGGCGTCGTGGCCGAGGTTTCGCACGAGGTCGCCGTCATGTACGCGGGCAAGATCGTCGAGTACGCCGACGTCGAAACCCTCTTCGCCAATCCCGTCCATCCGTACACGATCGGGTTGTTCCACGCGCGCCCCAAGCTCGGCGCCCACAAGACGAGGCTGACGACCATCTCGGGCGAAGTGCCCAACCCGCTCGAGTTCCCCTCGGGCTGCAAGTTTCACCCGCGCTGCCCGTTCGCGATGGATCGCTGCAAGGTCGAGGAGCCGCCGCTCTCGGATCTCGGCGGCGGTCATACGGCGTCGTGCTGGTTGATCGAAGAGGGCCGACCCGCGAGTCTCGCCCAGGCGGCGGCCATCCAGTCGAAGGCGGCGGAGTCCACGGCATGAGCGCGCCCGCCGTCCAGTCGAACCAGAAATCCGGGGCCCGCAAGACCGGCGCTCCGCTCCTCGACGTCAAGGGATTGAAGAAGTGGTTCCCCGTCACGAAGGGCCTCTTCTCCCGCGTCGTGGCGCACGTGCAGGCCGTCGACGGCGTGGATCTCCGGCTCGCGACCGGCGAGACGCTGGGCGTCGTCGGAGAGTCGGGATGCGGCAAGACGACGGCCGGGCGCAGCATCCTTCGCCTGATCGAGCCGACGGCAGGGTCGATCCGCTTCGACGGCATCGACGTGATGGAGACGAACGGCAGCGATCTGCGCCAACTGCGTCGGCGCATGCAGATCATTTTCCAGGACCCGTACTCGTCGCTCAACCCCCGCATGACGGTGCTCGACATCGTCGGCGAGGCGTTGAAGGTGCACGGCATCGCCAGAGGCGCCGAGGTCGAGCAGCGCGTGACCGACCTGATGAAGCAGGTCGGCCTGCTCCCCCGCTACATCAACCGCTACCCGCATGAGTTTTCCGGCGGCCAGCGTCAACGCATCGGCATCGCCCGAGCGCTCGCGCTCGCGCCCGAATTCATCGTCTGCGACGAGGCGATCTCCGCGCTCGACGTCTCGATCCAGGCACA
>JANNRO010000458.1:0-15213 GCA_031401505.1 Planctomycetia bacterium | reverse complement strand
CCGAAGTCTCCCGGTACGCGGCGAGACGCACCCATGACCGTATTGGCCAGGGGATTCGCTCCGACTCCGTGGACGCTGGCTTCGCCGCCGGTCAGTCTGGATCCCGTGACCATCGTGCTACTCCCTTCGCACCGCTTGGCGGGTCGGGTCGCGGTTCCGCCGGGCGAAACGCTGACCGACATCTACGTGGTCGTCGGCGACGGTTCGGTCGCGGTCGAATCGGTTTTCCCGCCCCGCGAGATCATCCTCCCGACCGGGCAAGTCCCGAGAGGAAGAGCGCTTCCGATTCTTTACTCCGGCATCCACATCGACGCCGACGGTCGATTCTCCCTTGAGGACCTCCCCGACGGGCCCTATCACGTGGCCGCCACGAGACAGCGTCGCATTCCGACGCTCGCGGCGGGGACCTGGGTCACCGCGATCGTGCCGAATGTCCGGGCCGACACCAACGACCTGGTCATCCAATTCCCGGCCGACGACTCCCCGCCGATCGGCTCGATTTCGGGGCGCGTGACCGACCGCGAGACCGGCAAGCGCCTGCGCGACCCGACGGTCACCGTGCTGCGCGACGGGCTCGAGGTCGGTCGCATCAGCGCGGACGGCGACGTCTTCGGACCACAGAGGCCCGGGACCGGCGGTGTCGATGGGACGGGGCTGTTCACGCTGAAGAGTCTTCCCGTCGGCACGTATCGGCTCGTCGCGAGCGCCGGAGGCCATCGGGCCGCCACGTTCGACGGCATCGAAATCCGCGACGGCGAGACGACCGCGATGGCGCCGATCCCGCTCGAGAGAGGAACTTCAGTGGTCGGACGAGTCACGGGACCGGAAGGAGCCGACTGGAAGGGGCGGCGCCTTCGATTCGTGCAAGCCGACGCGACGCCTCCCGAGGTCCCGATTCTCGTGGCGCTCGGCGCAGACGGTTCGTTCCGAAGCTCGGGCTTCCGTGCCGGCGCGTATGCGGTCACGATGCCGGCGCTGTCCACCTCCCCGGACCGTGTGACGTACCTCCCCGCCAGCGGCGAGCGACTCGTCGTGGGCGAAGGCGCAGCGGAATCGCGATTCGAACTGACCGTCGCCGAAGCAGGCGTCATCGCGCTTCAACTGAACGACGACCGGCTACCCCCCGCGCCATGGGACGCCGGAGAACCGGCCCCTGACGCGCAATCGAAATTCGGCGCCGCGACACGCGTCACGCTCCGCGGGCCGACCGGCGCGCTCGTCTACGACCAGACGGGCGTCTACCGACACGGCACGGGCGTCAATTCCGGTCCCGATGCCTCCGTCACGACGTTGCCCGGCCGATACGTGGCGCGGATGGACTTCCCCGACGCCACGTTCGTTGAGGAAGCGGTCGACCTCGTCGCGCGCGCCCTCACGGTGGTGAAGCTCGAGAAGAAGTAGCGGCGCCCTACTTGACGGGTGCCGGTCCCGCCGCAGGCTCCGGAGCGTCCACGTCGATCGCGATGCGCGCATGGGGGACGAGCGCACGATCCTTGATTCGCCGCGCCTCCTCCAGGATCGCGCGCGCGTCCGAATCGACGTGCCCGTGGAACGAGAGTCGGCCGTTCGTGCGGACTTCGACGTCCTTCGTGAGATCGACCATCCCGTCGGAGATCAACACGGTCAACGTCTTGACGCCGCGCGTCTCGACCTCGATCCGATTGCCTTCCCGTTTCGCCCGCACCCGCGCGAGGTCGCTCCGGAGCAGGCCCGCGCTCGCGTCATCGAACGTCGTGTCGTGTTCCGACGAGCCGGTCGAGTCGATGCGGATCCACCGCATCGTGTTGGCCGGAAACTGCGCCTCGTTCCCCGTCGCCGCGGGATCGAGTTCGAGGTGAACCAGCTTGGGGAACGGATCGCGCGGGTGCTTGGCGAGAAAGTCGCAGATCTCGTCCTTGTGCTTCGTGAAGAGGTACGGGTCGTGTCCCGTCCCGACGATCAACTTCCACGTCAGATCGATCCCGGCCGCCTTCATCCCCTCGACCTGCTCCCGAACGGAGTCGATCCGGAAGATGTCATCCTTGTCGCCGTTGTAGACGAGCCACGGGAGATTCCGGAGATTGCCGAACCGCGAGACACCGCCCGGTGAGCCGATGACGGGGACCGCCGCTGCAAACCACGTGGCCATCGTCTCGATCGTCCGATAGGTACCCCGTCCGCCGTCCGAGTCGCCCGCGAGATAGACGCGATTCTCGTCCACGTTGAAGTTGTCCTTCACGTACTCGAGCGCGTGCTGGATCAGCTCTCGACACGCGGGGGCGCCCCATTCGACCTTGTCGTAGGTCGAGGGCCCCACCACGATGAGACCCAGTTTTTCGACGGCCGGCCCGAACAGCCTCGCCTCGTTGGCCCCGCCGCCCGGTGCGGGCTGACCCACGGCGCCATGCAGGAAGACGAGCACACCCGTGGGCTTGCCTGGAGTGAACTTCTTCGGCAACACGTACGTGAACTGCCGCGACTTCCCGTCGAGGCACTTGTGGTCGAGCGTCGCCTGATCCGGGAGCCCGGCCGGGTACGACCGTTTCCCACGCAAAATCTTCAGCAACTCCTCGCACTTCCTCGGCGTGTCGTACTTCTTGAGCAGCGGCTCGAGCAGCTTCGCGGCGACCGCCTCGTCGGGCTCGACGACGTACTTCCACTCAGCCGGGAGCGACGGTTTCGTCGGCGCGGCCGATGCGCGATTCCCGGTCCCGATCAGGCCCGTAGCGAGCGCAAGCAGCATCGTCGTTCGCGCGAGACCGGTCATCGTTCGACGAAGTCTACAAACGTCCGCCCTCAGCGCTTCTTCTCGAGCAGCACCCGCACCGGCGGCGACGTCTTTCCCGCGGTCACCGTCACGTCGGTCTCGTAAGACTCGTAGCCGTCCGCGTGGACCCGGATGTGCCATGTGCCCGGAGCCAGAATTCCCTCCGAGCGGTAGAGCGCGGTGCCGCCCGGTACGGCGTATGCAAAGCCATACCCCGCGGCGAAGTCGCGGGAAACGTCGACGCCCACCGGCACGGCAAGCGCCGCACGACTCGCGGCGTCGAGCACTTCTACCTCGATCCGGAGTCCTGCCGCCTCGGACTCGTCGATGATGACGACTTGGAGGTCGCTCCGCCCTGCGCGGACGACTTGGCTGGCGTCGGCGACGACCGACAGCCCCGGCGTCACGCAACTGATGCCTTCCACGCACTCGGCGACGCCGACGAACACGAACCGACCGGCTGCATCCGTTTCGACAGCCCCTTGATTCCCGCCCACCGTGGCGACACCGTTCTGAAACTTGAACTTGCAGGTGAGCGTCAGTCGCACCCGCGCCGGAGCCCCATCCAAACGCGTCGCGGTTCCCGATATCGTTCCCTCCGGCGGCCGCACCTCGATAGGACCGCGCGCGACTTCCGTCGCGTCCACGGGTCGAAGCACCGGCCCGGCCTTCGGCGAGTCGATGGTCAGCCACCACGGCCCTTCTTCCGCAGGTTGGACGGTGGCACTTCCGTCCGCCGACGTCATCTGCCATGAAGCGGGCCACGACGAGTACTCCTTTGTCCCTCGCGCAACGATCCCGACTCTCGCATCCGCGACCCCGCGGCCCCCGGAATCAAGTATCCGCACGCGAACCGGCGCCAGGCGATCCGTCTCTCGCTCGGCGATCAACTCCACCAAGGGGAACTCGCCGTCGACTGGCAGTTCGATGGTTCGTCCGTTTTTCCACTCCTGTTTCAGCCCGGAGATCAGCGTTACGGTCCCGGGCGTCACGCCCTTCAACTCGAACCGACCATCAACGCCGCTCGTCGTCGAGACGGACGGGCCCTGCGCCGGACCCCATCCCCACTCCGGGCGCCCTTCCTGGGTCGCCGCCTGGACTCGAATGTCCGACGCCGCCGATCCGTCCCGAAATCTGACCTGGCCGGCGAGTACCCGAGGTCGGGCGAGCTCGAGGCGTGCAACGGCCTTCTCGCCATCCTGAGCCGGCTCCAACGTGATCCACGTGCGTGCGAATCCTTCGGCATTGGCCGCTACGAGCACAAGCCGGCGACCTGTGAATCCATCCATGCTCGCCTCGATGGATGGAACATGCTCGAATCGGACGAACCCCTTGGCGTCGCTCACACCTTGTGTGCGATAAGCGGTCGCACGGAGGAGGGCGACTCGCGCACCCTCGACCGCGCGACCCTTCTGATCAACGATCTCCACCTCCAGCGTGCCGCCGCGGCGTAGACGAACAGTCGTTTTGACTCCATCAGTCCCGACGTTCTGGGCAAGACCCTCTCGAGTCGCGAATCCGACCGCGGACGCCACGACGCGCACGTCGCCTCCCTCGATCGTCAAGCGGGCGTGACCGGCTTCGTCGGCCGTTGTCTCGTCGTCGGAGTGCATCGTGTAGAGCAGGAATCCTCGAGTCCGATAGACGGCGACGGTCGCGCCGGGGATCGAGTTGCCCGTTGCGTCGTCAACCACGAGGACGTCGAACGTCACGCCGCGAGCCAGCCGAATGGTCGACTCGGCGCCAGTTTGGAGAAAGATCCCACTCATCATCGGAGGAGCCGGATGGCACCAACCGGACGCGTGGATATGAACATACATCCCGCCACCCCAGCGATTGGCGCTCTGCATCTCAAATCGGCCGTCGGCGTCGGAGTGAGCGCTCGGCCACGCGACCGCGCCCATCGACCCGAGGAGTTCCGCGTCGGATGCCATATCGACGTACATCGGACCGCTGCGAATGACCGCGCCCACGATCGACTTGCCGTCGTCGCCGACGAGTCGTCCGCGAATCATCTTCGTCGGCTTCGCGTCGATCTCCGCCGCCACCATCGGTGAATTCGATACGCCGAGCGCGTTGGTGCTCGTCGGTGAAGACGCGAGTCCCGGCACGGGGCTCTCCGGCGAGTCCGATCGAGCGATCGTCGGGTTCGCCGTTCCCGAGGCATCTACGGCCCCTACACGTCGCGAATAGAGCAGGAACACGCCCCCCGCAAGCACAAACGCTGCCGCCACGAGCGCCACGGTCTTCTTGGTCACGATCGCCCCTCCTACGAGCCACGTCGAGGGACCCGATCCCACGGGTTCGTCGAACCCCATCGCCAGCAACACGCCTCGGGCCGAACGGCCATCGTGTCGCTCTCGCTCTTCGAGCGTGACGCGCAATCGCTCGAGCCCTCGTCGCACCCGACTGCGCGCCGTCTCGGCGCTGACGCCCGTGCGCGCGGCGACCTCCCGGGGTGGCAATCCGTCTTGAAAGCGAAGCAACACGGCCGTCCGAAACGGCTCTTCGAGGGCGAGCAGGGCGTTGACCAGTCGCCGCCCGATCTCGGCGCGCGCGACGCTGTCGGCCGCGGAGGGCGCCACGTGATCGCTCGCGACGGCGCGTTCCCGGCGCTCGCGACGCGCCCTCTTCCGCAGCAAGTCCGCCACGCGTCGGCGCACCACCGACACCAGCCAGGGCCGTTGACGCGTCGGCTCGACTGGCGCGCCCACGAGCGCCGCGCGCCAGACGTCCTGTTCCAGGTCCTCGCACTCCGAGTCCCCGCGCAGCGTCGCGCGCGCGAGCGCGTGCACGAACCCTGCGTGAACGAGCAGGTCCTCACGAAGGCGGGGAACGTCGATCGACATGGGCGTCACCCTACGATTCGTCGAGGAACACCGATTCGATGCCGGAATTCTCCGGAACGCCGAGGGGCGGGACCGGTTCGATACACTCCGCCCCTCGTGATCGACCCGACGAACCCGCCGCGCGGGCAGGCGCTCCTGCCGGCTCTGCTCCTGATTTCGGGCGCGGCGGCGCTGCTTCACGAGAGCGCCTGGTTTCGGCTGCTCGGACCCGCTCTCGGAGCGGGTGCAATCCCGGGCGCCGTGGTCGCCGCGGGGGCGCTGCTCGGCATCGCGATCGGCTCGGTGCTCGGGGGAGCGATCGCTGATCGCGTCGCGAGGCCCGCCCTCGTGCTCGCCATCGCCGAACTCGCGGCGGCGGGACTCGGCCGTTGGGTGCCCTCCGGCATCGCGCAACTCGATTCCCTTCGCGGGAGCATCGCGCTCGCGGCACACGCCGGCCTGCTCGCCATCGCCGCGATTCCCTGGGGCATGACCATTCCCGCGGCCGTGCGGACGTCGGCCCCGTCGCCCGATCGCATCGCGCGCACATTCGGTCGGCTCTACGCATGGAACACGTTCGGCGCCGTGGTGGGGATCGCGCTGGGAGCGGCCTACCTCTTCGAGGCGTTCGGCAATCGCCGAACGATCGAGTGGGCATCGTGGGCGCAAGTCGCCGTCGCGCTGGCCGCGGTCACCCTCGCGCGCCGATTGCCGGCGGCACGCGCCGTCGCCGCCCCTCTCCCCCCGCCGCCCCCCATACCCGAGAGGGCTCCCGCCTCGTCCCTCGCGTTCCTGCTCGCGGCCGCGCTGGCCGGGGCGGCCGGCGTCGGAATCCAAGTCGCGTGGACCCGTCGATTGACGCCCATTCTCGGCGCGACGTTTCCCGTCTTCGCCTCGGTCCTCGCGATCCACTTGATCGGAATCGCGCTCGGGACCGCGCTCTTCGGCCCGCGACGGGGCACACGTCCGAAGACCGCCATCGCCGCGCTGGCCCTCCTCGCCGCGATCGGCATCGCGGCGACGCCGTTCCTGCTGAGTCCGGTCATCGAGGCCGTGCGCCCGACATGGTGGTCGGCCTACGGGAATCCCTGGGCGATGCTCGGCCTTCGCTCGGCGATCACGGCCGCGCTGGTCCTGCCGGGCGTGTTGTTGGGCGCGGCGCTGCTCCCGTGGTTCGTCAGGTCGAGCGCACCGGACTCCGACCACGCAGGCCGAGGCAGCGGTCGAATCGTCGCCGCCAACACGGCGGGTTCGGCGGGCGGTGGATTGCTCGTCGCTTTGGTGCTCGTGCCCGCCGTCGGGACCGCCGGATCGATCGTCGGCTGCGCGGGCGCGCTCGTGCTGGCCGCCGCGTGCGCGAACCGTGGGGTCGGGCGGACCGTGCTCGCGGCGATCGGCGTCGTGCTGGTCGCAGGCCCCTTCGTTCGTCCGATCGACGATACGGCGGCCACCTCGTCCATCGGCGCGCTGTACTCGTCGTCGGCCTATCGCCCCGATGACGTCGTGACGCTCCTCGCCCGCGACGGCGCCACGGCGTCGGTCCTGGTCCGTGATCGTGAGGGACGACTCGAGTTCTGGGTGGAGGGCAGCTTCGAATCGTCGACGGGGCCCACGGACCGACTTCACCTGGGCTTGCTCGGCCATTTGCCGCTGGCGCTGTTCGAGGCACGCACGGATCGCCGCGCCCGCGTCGCGCTGGTAGGGCTCGGTGGAGGTCTGACCGCACAGGCCGCTGCACGACACCATCCGGTGAGCCTCGACGTCTACGAACTGGAACCCGAGGTCGCGGCCGCCGCCGAGCGCTTCCGCGAGGCGGGAGGCGGGCTGCCCGAGGGCGCCACGCTCCACATCGCCGACGGCAGGCGCGCGATTCTCGAAGGCGGCGAGCCGCTCGACGTGATTTCCTCCGACCCGATCCACCCGGCGGTCGCGGGCAGCGCGTACCTCTACGCGCAGGAATACTGGCAGGGCGCGATGAGACGGCTCTCGCCCGAGGGCGTTCTCTGTCAATGGCTGCCGCTCTACCAGATGCACGTCGACGAGCTTCGACTGGCGCTGCGCACGTTCGTCGCATCCGTCCCCCACCCGTACGTGTTCCTCGCCGGGGCCGATGCACTGCTCGTCGGGACGAACACGCCGCTCGTGCTGTCGATCGATCGACTCGCGCGTGCGTTGGACTCGGACGCGGGGACCGGGTTGCGGGCGCTCGGCTTTTCGAGGCCCGCCGACTTGCTCGGGCTGCTCGCGCTCGACCCGATGGGCTGTCGATCGGTTGCCGGCGACGGCGACCTCAACACGGATGACCGGTTGCTGCTCGAATTGCGTTGCGGGTGGAAGGAATCCGACGACCCGTCAGCGGCGTACGCCCTCTTCCGGTCCGTCCCGGCCGATCCCGCGTCGTTGCTGAGAGAGGCTCCGAACGCGGAGTTTCGGCACGACCTCGAGCAAGTAGCGCGATTCGAGGCCGCGATGGGCGCGTGGGTGCGTTGGGATCTGCCGGTCGCCGCCGCCCGCTTCGGCGAATGGGCCGATGCCGAGCCGGGCAACGACTTCGCGCGCCGCATGCGTCAGGAAGCGACGGCGGAACTCTCGAAGGCCTACCTCGCGATCGGAGATGGGCCACGGGCCATCGCCGCTGCGCGCCGACTCGTGGCATGGCCCGACGTTGATCCGACGCTGCTTCTCGACGCGGCGGAGGTCCTTGCTCGAGCAGGTGCCGTCGATGAGGCACGTGCGGTCGCGTCTCCACTCGCGGCACGCCATGCGTGGCGCCGCGCCAAGCGGCTCTCCGAACAGCGATAGTCCGCTACGATGGCGGCCATGAAACTGGCGAAGCACCCCCTCGTGCTCGCCGGCGTCGGATTCGCGGCGGGACTCGCGATCGGAGCCCTCTGGTTCGGCGGGTCGCGAGACGGCGGCGCAACGCGCTTGACGACCGAGTCGAGCCCAGCCGACGAGGTCCGAGCGAGCGAGCGCGAACGCCCACCCGAGTCTCCGACGGCACCTCGATCGGAGGGCGGGTCAATGCCGTCGTCCGCACCGATCGATCTCGCCGCGGCGACGCTCGCTGCCCCGCCTCCGCCCGACGAAGAGCGTTCAGTCCGTCGTCTCGTCGCCGACTCGGCCCGTACCACGCTCGGAGGTGAACTCCCCGCGGACTACCTCGACGAGGCGGTACGACTCGCGAAGCAGGGCATCGACGGTCAGCCGAAGATGCAAGGGATGGTGTTCGCGCGACGCGAAGCAATGCGTCGCCGCCTCGGTGAACTCGGATCCCCGTGGGAGATCGTCGTTCAGATTCGCACCTCGTCCCAGAAGTCGTTCGATCTGGGATATCTGGAGGACGAGCGGCGAGGGAAGAACGTGTCGACGACCCCTCTCGACGTCGATCAGGCGATTCAGCCGCACAAGTCGGAGGACGCGATCCACGTTCGTTCGGGCGTGGCTCCGGCCGGACAGACGGCCGTGCTGGAGTCGGTCGAGATCCATGGACATTTCGGCGCTCCTTCGCAACGCGACGGCAGAGTCTCCGTCAGCTTCGGGAACGCGTCTCTGCCCGAAATCCGAGGACGGGGCCCGACGCGCGTCCGACTGGAGGGAACACGCCAAGCGCATCGTTTCACGGGCTTCGGGGGCGGAGACGCGCGGATCGATGTCTACTACGCCGCGGTCGAAGTGGTGTTCAAGGGTCGTTGGTCACCGCAGACAAGCGACGCTCGGGTGGAAGAGAAACCCTTCCGAGCCATGCTGGTGGAAGGCGACGGGTTCATCAGACCGGGGCCGATCCGCATCCAGGTGTGGGCCGATCACGGCGGAGGCAATCCACACACCGCGTTTCTCGACGGGACGAACAACGGCTACATCCGAGCCATCGCCGATCGCCCGGTCTGGGACGACCTCGTCGAATTGAGGAAAGCGAGGCAGTCCTCGACATTCGGGTCGAACGTCGGGGTCGTCCCGCCGGGAAAGGTGCTCCGCATTCGCCGCATCGACTGGCGCGCGCGCTTTGGCGAGTTCACCACGAATTCGCAATTCGCCGTCCAGGCGGGCGGAACCCAGATCGTGGCGCTCAAGGGCCCGGAACTCGTATCGGACGAGGAGCAGAAGGCCAGAGTCAAGGCCGGTTCCGCGACCGAGGAGTTCCGGTCCGGAACGTGGACGGGGGAACTGCTCGTCCGCTCGGGCGAAGAATCGCGGACGTCACTCAACTGTTCGTACTACGTCCTCGGCGAGGCAGTCTTCGACGGCGAGTTGATCGACGATCCGAAGTAGGGTGCGGACGCAGGTCCCGTCGGCCGATCGGGCCCGCCTCGAGGCGCGAGCCACGCACTCGCGCATAGAATGGCGGACGGATTCCGTGGTCGGAGGTCGTCGATGTTCCGTTCGTTCGTTGCGTCGATCGCGCTGCTGCTCCTCGCCGCGTGCGGCGGCGGAGGCGGGGGGTCGGGCGTGCGCGCCGGTTTCCTGACCGCCGACGCCCGCGGGCTCACGTCGAACGGCGCGAGCGGAGCCGAGGCGCCCGGTGCCGGCGCGGCCACCGCCGCCGACGGCATCGAGCGGGCGATCGAGGAGGCCGACCTCTACCGCCTGAACGGCGATCGGCTCTATCTCGTGAACTCGTGGCGCGGCTTCGTCGTCGTCGATCTGGCGGCGCCCGCGCTGCTGGGTCGCCTGGCAATGACCGGCATTCCGCAGGAGATGTTCCTCAAAGGCGCCCACGCCTACGTGCTCCTCTCGACGTTCGACGGGGGAACGCAAGTCCTCGACGTGTCGGTCGCGACTCCGGCCACGCCGTCGCTCGTCGCGACCTTTTCGCTGGCGGGCACCTACCGCACGAGTCGGCTCGTCGGCGACGTGCTCTACGTGTTGACCGACTCGGCACTCTCGTCCTTCACGGCGGCGGGCGACCTCGCAGCCGTCTCGACGCTCCCGATCCCGGGCGGAGCCTGGTTCGCGCACGCGACGGATGCGTTTTTCTTCGTCGCGGCGTCGGACGGTTTCGGTGACACCCGAGTCACGCTGGTGGACATCTCGAACCTCGCCGGCTCGATGTCGCTACGGGGATCGATGACTTTCCCGGGATATCTCTCCGACGAGTTCAAACTCCACTTCGGCGCCGGGATGCTGCGCGTCGTCACGCACGACTGGGTGGACGGCGGGCTCTCGCGCCTCTTCCTCGTGGACGTGTCGTCGCCCGACACCCCCATCACGCGCGGCACGCTCGATCTGGCGCGCGGGGAACAGTTGTTCGCGACGCGATTCACCGAGGAAGCCGCGTTCCTCGTGACGTTCGAGCGCGTGGACCCGCTCTGGGTGGTCGACCTGCGCGACCCCGATGCCCCCGTCGTCTCCGGGTTCCTGACCGTGCCGGGCTGGTCGACCCACCTCGTGGCCTTGCCCGGTCGCCTCGTGGCGCTCGGACTCGATCCGTCGGACTGGCACGCAACGGCGTCGCTCTACGACGTGTCCGATCCGACCCTGCCCACGATGTCGTCCCGGGTGGATTTCGGTGCTGGCTGGTCGTCGGCGTTCTATGACGTGAAGGGGTTCGGCGTCTTCGAGCCGGAGGGGCTCGTGCTCATTCCGTTCTCGGGCGAGACGAACGAGTTGGCGGTGCTCTCGCTGACTCCGACCACGCTCGCGCTGCGCGGTTCCATCGCGGCGGAAGGGACCGTCGTCCGAGGGTTTCCTCACGCGCGGGGCCTATGCACGATCTCGACCGAGGAGGTCGTGGTCGCGAATCCGACGACACTCGCCCCGACTGGCCGGGTGACGGTCGCGCAGAACGTGCCCGACGTGTTGCGACTCCCCGACGGGACGATCGTCGAGGCGATCCGTCGCTCGGCGGGATGCCGAGTCGGCGGGGTCGATCTCCCGATCGGGTTCGCGAGCATGGTGCCCTTCGGCACGTCGGTCGCCGTGACCGGCTGGGATGGAGCGGGGCAGGCCGTCTACGTCATCGATTTCTCGACCGCGCCGGCCACCGTCTCGGCTCGCCTCGACGCCGGGCAGAGCAGCTACGCCTACGGAAACGACGGCCGAGACGCCCTCGCGCCGAACGGCATCGGCATCTGGGGCGGCTTCGGAGCCTCGGCGAGCGTCCTCTCGAGTGATGGTCGCCTGGCCGTCCACGCCGCGCCGGCGGGAGTGCCCGGACTCTCCGTCGGGACGGGCGACGTGACCGACGGCTTCGTCGTGATCGACATCGGAGGCGCCCGCGTCGAGACGACGGTCGCGATTCGCGGCGGCTACTCGACCGGCTTCGTCGCCGACGGAGCCGATCTCGTCTTTACCTACGGCTCGTTTGCGGGCGACGACCGCGCCGGACGACCGTTGATGCTCCACGACCTCGTGCGCGTCCACCTCGCGGCCCACACGATGGCCCCGGTGCTCAACGTGCCGGGCTACGTCGTCGCGGCGGACGCCGGAATCGTGTACACGATCGAGGAGACATGGGGTTCGGGATGGGCGTTCGAGTCACACGTCGTCGCATCCGACGTCACGGGCAGCACGGCGCTGGCGCTGGATCGCCTTCCGCTGCCCCCGGGTTCGTACGACACACGGGCCGCCGGACACACGCTCTACGTGACGACCTACGGCGCGTTCGCGACGGGGGGCATCGGCTCGGGTCCGACGGTCGGTTCGGGGGGCGGCGGCTCGCCCTCCCCGGGCGGAGTTCCGAATTCCGCGTCGGCCGAGATCGCGACCATTCGACTTTCGGCCTCGCTCTCGTTCGGTCCGTCGATCGTCTACGACACGGACTTCGCGTCGCTCCTGCTTCCCGAGGACGGCGGAGCCCTCGTGGTCCGAAACGGTGTGACGGTCGACCGATGGGACGTCTCGGGCCCCGTTGCATCGCTCGCGTGGTCGTCCGACGCGGGAACGTGGCCCGAGTCGGCACGGAGCGACACGCTGCCGGGCACCTACCTCCTCGCCTTGGGCTACGGCGGATGGGTGAACGCACCGTAGCGGCTTCCGCGCGCCGGCCTCCGTCGAGGAGGCGGGACGTGTCGCCGAGTCTCGCCCCCAGAGAGTCTCGTCGCGCCCCTTCCGTGCCCGACTGTTCCTACCGTCCCGAAGTCGTGTCAGGATTCTCACCAGAGGTCGCGGACTCCCGCCCCTCGCCCCCTCCCCGGAGCGCCCATGGTCCTCGCCTACTTCTCGTTTCCGCTCTTCGCGACGTCGCTCGTCTGGTTGGCCCTCGCGCTGATGGCCTTTTGGATCTGGAGCGCCTCAAAGGCGAAAGCAACGCTCTTCACGATGCTCGGCGCCGTGCTGCTGGGCGTCGGCTCGCTGATTCCCGCCCTCGGATCGTGGTCCGAGACGCCGTTCTGGTTCACGCTCTTCGGCGCCGTCCTCGCGACGATGGGCTACTACTACACCGTCAAGCCGATGGTCGACAAACACATCCACGACCTGAAGGCGAAGGCGATCGCCAAGGCCTCGTCGGGTTCGGGCACGCCGGGTTCGGGCACGCCGCCTCCGGCCTCCTAGTCACGTCCGCGCGGGGGCGGCGGAGGCGACGTGATCGTCGAGGCTCCGCCGCCTCCGCATCACCGACGAGGTTGCGCGCCGATCAATCCTTCTTCGGCGACAGCGTGAACGTCATCCAGCCGTCCTTGTCGTTGCCGATGCGCCCTTGGATCTTCCCGTCCACGGGCGCCACCTCGAGACTCGACGGATCGGCGTTCGCGAGCGTTGCCGCGTCTTCGCGCCCTGCCTGCCTCGACGTCGACTGGAAGACGATCTTGTCGCCCTCGACGCGTCCGTCGTAGCGGCCGACGATCAGGATGCGCACGCGCTCCTGCGCCTGGTTGACGACGGTATAGACGCCGCGGGTCGCCGCGACGTACTTGCCCTCGCCCGATTTCGCGATCGCGATGACGAGCGATTCCACGACGCCGTCGTCGATGGCGAGGTGAAGTTCGCCGCCCCATTTGCCCTCGGTGGCGGCGAAGTTCGTGCGGGTCTCGACGGAGCGCGTCGGAGCCGCGCCGCGGCGGCGCAACGTGAAGGTGAATCCGTCGCCTCCTTCGAACGCGCCGTCGAGAATGCCGTCCGCCGTGACTTTCAGCACGAGCGGGTTGCCCTCGATGTCGGTCTTCTGCCCGGTCGAAGGAATCGTCCGATGCCACGGCACCTTCGCCCATCGAACGGAGTCGCCGTCGACGACACCGTCGACGCACTCGACGAGGATCACCGCGGCAATGTCTCCTCCGCCCGATTCGTAGGGCTTCTTCGGCACGTGGATCGTGACGTTCATCTTGACCGTCGCCCGCCACGTGCCGTCGGCGGGGACGTCGATGTACATCTCGTCGAGCGTCACGCTGTCGCCGAGCTTCGCCTTCGACATGTCGCCGCCCCACGACCCGCGCACCGGGTCGGCGAGCGCCGATTCGGCGGGCGCCTCATTCGGCTTACGGACCAGCGTGAAGTCGGTGTACCCCTCGGCGTCATTGCCGACGCGAGCCTCGATGCGATCGGCCGTGGCCCGCACGCGCATGAACGCCTGGACGAGCAGGACCGCTTCCCCCCCGTCCACCGCGCGCGTGCGTTCGGTCGATTCGAAGAGGATCCCGTCGCCGTTCGCCTTCCCCGTGTACTTCGTGATGACGACCATCTTCGAAGTGCGACCGTCCGAGGTCAGCGTCAGATCGGCGCGCGACAGCGCATCGTAGCCCTGATCGGCCTTGTCGATCCCGATCACGAATGCATCGAGTTTGCCCCCCGTGATGTCGCTGCCGATGGCGCCGCCCCAGAGCCCGACCGCGGCATCGGGTCCGGTAGCGGAGCCCGAGTCCGGAGTCGTCGGCGTGCCGGGCCCCGGCGTCGACGGCTTGCGGTGCCCCGCCCTGCCCTCTTCGCTGATCCCCCACCGCTCGAGGATGTCCGATGGCGCCTCTTCGAACTCGGGATTGGAGATGCCGCGTGTCCAGAGCGAGCGGACGTCGATCTCGTAGATCTTCCCGTCGGCCTGTGCGTCCTTGTATTCCTTGTCGGCGTACGGCTGCGCGCGTTCGAACGGCGCCGACCCCGTCCGGAGCCCGCCCTGGATGCCCGTCGTCTCGACGCCAATGACGCGCCCGCTCGGAAGTCGGATCAACGGGAAGCAGTGCCCGGGAATCAGCGCCAGGTGCGGCTCGAGCCCGATCGCATTGACCATCGCGGCATAGAGGATCGCGAGATCGATGCACGTCCCCGACCGATCTCGGATCGTCTCACGCGGATACTTCACGTTCTGCACGTTCTTCGGGTCGAAGGAGACCGTCTTGTCTTCCAGCGCCGGCGGATGCTGGTAGGTGAAGTCGTTGGCCTGCAAGAGTTCGTAGCAGGCCTTCAGGACCTTCAGCGCCGACGCGTCGTTGGTGGACGCGCCCACGCCGCCCGCCATCCGGTTCGCCATCGACGCGAACTGCTTGATCACCGCGTCGTTGCGCGAAACCCACGCCGCGAGCAACGGCGCGTTGTTGTAGTCTTCCTGCCACGTGCCGAAGGAGGCTCCCGACGTCAGATTGCCGAACACGAACTCATTGACACCGAGGATCACGAGCTTCTTCGAGGCATCGTCTTCGAACCGCTTGCCGGCGTCGTCCTCGTACGTGTACTCGAGCAGCAGATTGGCCGGCGTGTTCGTCTTCA
>JANNRO010000457.1:0-28780 GCA_031401505.1 Planctomycetia bacterium | reverse complement strand
GATCGAGTTCGGTGCGCGCCAGTTGACGCCCGGCACGGTGCCGCTCGAACGGATTCTCGAAGAAGGCGCCTGGATGTACACGCTGCTTGGCGACCCGGCCGTCAAGCTGGCGCTGCCGAATCAGGATCTCAAGCTCACGACGATGACCGAGGTGGTGCGGGAAGGCGCCGACGTACCCGTGGTTGCAACCGTCGAGGGCCCGTTCGCCGACGGGGTGAAGGTCGAGATCTCGATCGAGGTATGGCGCAACGTTCGAGTCGGGCGCGACATGGAGAAGGGTCTCTCACCCGACGACGCCATGCGTGCCCGCCACGCATCCTCCAATGACAAGGCGCTCGCGCGAGCGACCGCCGTGACCATCGGAGGCACCGCGAAAGCGACACTGGACGTGCCCGCGAAATGGTTCGCGCAAACCCAAAACCTGGTCGTGAAGGCCTGGTGCATCTCCGGCGGCGACATCCACCAGGGCGCCGCTCCGGTCACGTTGTCGAAATGACCCGACGGTCACCGCGCCGCTTCGCCACCGAGCACCCGCCGCGCGACCGCCGCCGCCTCGGCCACGTTGTCGACCACGTCGCGGACGACGGCCCCGGACAGCCCCTCGACGAAGACGCGCAGCGCGACCCGCAGCACGACGTCGGGTCCCGGAGGCCCCTCGCTCGCGTCGAGATCGAGCGCGACCTCGTAGGGCGCGAGTGCCAACAGCAGGTCTTCCGCGCGGCCGGCGATCCACATGCGGCGGGCCGGAATCTCGATTCCGATCGAGCACCACGTGCCGTCGGAGGGACCCACGATCGAGAGCACGGCCGCCGAGCCCTCGCCGAGATAGAGCCGTCGCCAGCCCCCGCTCGCCTTGCGCGGGTCGGGAACAGCCGAATAGCGCAGCGCCGACAGGTGGTGATCGAGCGTCGCGACCGCGAAGCGAACGGAGGTCGGCGACGACGGGTCGCGCGCGGTCATCGCGGCACTCCAGCGGTCGGGGAGAGGATGCGTTCGATGCGTCGGCTCACGTCGGCCGAGTTCTTCCCGTCGCGTTCGACGTAGGCGGCATACGACTCTCGCGCCTCGGCGAGGCGCCCCAGATGCTCGAGCGTCGCGCCGCGCTTCGCATACGCCTCGACCAGCGAGGAGTCGCGAACGAGCGCCTCGTCATAGGACGCGAGCGCTCGCTCGAAATTCCCGGCCGCCGCCCACGAGTCGCCCACCGAGAGCAGCGGGCGCGCGTCCCGCGGTCGAAGCCGCGCCGCTTCCGCGTACTGGGACGCTGCGTCGGAGTCGCGTTCGGCGTCGTGCAGTGCCAAGCCCAGCCCCTCGCGCAGGTCGGCATCGTTGGGCGCCAGGCGAACGGCCGCCTGCCACGCCTCGATCGCGGCAGCCTTTTCGCCGGCCCGGGCGTTGGCGTCGCCGAGATTCGCCCACGCTTCGACGAGGTCGGGCGCCTCGACGGTCGCACGACGAAAGGCCTCGATGGCGGCCCGATACGCGGCCGTGCGGGCCGACGAACCGGCGAGCATGTCGCCCTCGAGCGACCGGACGAGTCCGCGATAGAGCGACACTTCGGGAATCGACGGACCCCGCTTGCCGGCATTTTCGACGGCTGATTGCGCGCGATCTAGCGCCCGGTGCGCGCGATCGTCGTAGAGTTCGGCCCTCGGCCGGTCGCCGACCGCGCGCGCTTCGCCGCGCGACGCGAGCGCTCGCTCCGCCGCGGCGAGGTCGACCTCGGCGAGCGCCAGCCGCCACCACGGGTCGTCCGGCGAGCGCTTCGCCGCCGCAACGTAGACCGAGCGTACGGCGGCGGGAGAGCCGTCGGTCGCCAGTCGCGCGGCCATCACGCGATCGATCTCGGTCGCGTCGCGAGCCGTCGCCCGCGCCGTGTACCGGTCGAGCGCCACGCGCCGACGTCCCGCCGACGTCAGCGTCTCGACCAGACGCAGGTGCGAAGGGACCGCGGTCCGATCGGCCGCGATCGCGCGCTCATAGAGTTCGATCGCCTCGTCGATGCGACCGTCGCGACGCGCGGCGTCGCCTTGCGCCCGAAGCGCGCGCGCGGGATCGATCGCCGCCGCCCGTTGTTGCGACGGCGCCCTCGGCGCCGACGCCCGACACCCTGAGATCGCGAGCACGATCGCCGACGCCGCGACGAGACGAAACGTCGAAAATCGGGTCGTGGAGCGACGGGAACGGGCTTGCATCGCCCTGATGCTACCTCCGGTGCGCCCATCGATGACGAACCCGGTCGGCCGTGCCAAGGTACTCCCCATGGATGACGTCCCCCCCCGCCCGACGCTCGACGACATCGGTCGCCGCTTCGAGATCGAGATGGCCGAGGCCGGCGTGCGGGCACGCCCCAACGACATCGACACGCTCCATTGGCTCGCCTGCGTATACGCCCAGACGGGGCGCTACGAGGAGTCGCTCGCGACCGATCTGGAGGTCGTCGGGCGCGAGCCCGATCGCGCCGACTTCCGCTACGACCTCGCGTGCTCGTACGCCCTGCTGGGTCGCCGCGACGAGGCGCTCGTGGAACTCAACAAAGCGGTCGACCTGGGCTTCGACGACTCCGACCATCTGCGCCAGGACCCCGATCTCGACGGCCTGCGCCTCGATCCCCGTTTCGCGGAACTCCTCGCCCGCGTCGACGACTGACGTTGGCTGCCGACCCGTTGCCGGCCCCCCGCGCCGCTACTTGGGCGGAACCTGACTGCCGGGGGGTTGCGGGTCGGTGGCCGGCGCCGCGTCGTCGACCTTGACGGCGAGCCAGGTGCGCCAGCGGTGAATGGCGGCCGAGCGCTCGGCCGGGTCGCCGTCCGGTTCGAAGCCGTAGCGCTCGTGCGTCGCCTCGGCCAGCACGTCGATGCACTTGGCTCGCCGCCGGGCATCTACATCCGACAGGCCGTCGACCAGCACGGGAAAGCCGCTCGGATCGCCCATTTCGAGGAGCGCGCCCGCGGCCTCGTAGCGCACGGCCGCGTCGGTGTCGTTGGTCGAGGCGAGGCGAAGGTCGGGAATCGTCCGCCGGTCCTTCAACACGCCCAGGAAGTAGGCGGCGTTGGAGCGAAGCGCCGAATCGCTCGAAACCAGCGCCTTCTGGAGCGCGGGGATGGCGGTCTCGCCCCGCGCGACGAGTCGACGTCCGACCTCGACGATCTGCTCGCCGCGGGCCGCCGCCAATTCGGCAAGCAGGGCATCGACGTCCTTGCGGACGTCGGCCCCGCCCACGAAGTAGGGACGGTTCCCTTCGCCCGCGTCCACGCGGCACCGGGGATCGGGGGGCACCTCGCGCGACACCGGCTGGCACGACGCGAACGCGAGCATCCACGAGCAGGTCATGACGACGTGCGCCGCGCGGTTCACGACGCGCCCCCGATCGACCGCTTCGACGACCCGCGCGCGCGATCATGCGGCCGATGGACGAGGCGATCGAACAGGAGAAGCAGCACGGCCATGGCGAAACAATACGGGGAGAGGTCGACGCGTGTCGAACCTCGTCGCCGGGGCGTCGGCTCGCCCCGCGCGAGCACCCGCCCGCCGCCCGCTTGCGCGATCGCGCGAAGCGTCGAAGCATCGACCCCCGCGCCGCGGTGTTCGAGTTGCGGCGCGTAGGGCAGGCGCAGGGCGCGCGGTGGGGAACCCGCCCGCAACAACGCGCCGATCGGCGTTCCGGGCGGGAGCGCTCCCTCGTAGAGGCCGTTGGTCGTCTCGATCAGCGGATCCGGGACGGCCTCGTCGTTGACGAACAGCGGGAGGGACCCGAGTCCGACGATCCCTTCCACCCGGAGTCGATCGCCTTCGCGCTCGGCGGCGAGACCGCGATCGGCGGCGCGCGCGAGGCGGGCGAACAGCGGTTGAAGCGCCACGAGCATCGCGCTCCGATCGGCGGCCTTCTCGAGCGCCGGGCCTCCGGCGAAGGAGACGACCCGACCGGCGCCGACGCGCAGCAGGGCAGCCACCGGCAAGCTCGCGCCGTCCGACGAGGGCGCCCGAGCCCACACGACGGCATCGGGGGCGGGGTCGAGTCGGTGGAGGCTCGACAACCGGGGCAGGGCCGCCGCGCGTGCATCGGCGCCTTCGTCGACCGGCACCGGTGTGAACGGGCCCGTCTCGATTTCGTCGCGGGCGCTGCCTCGCTCGAACGTACGGACCAGTGCTTCGGGAAACTCCGACGACTGCTCGATGCGGACGACATCCTCGGCACGGGCGGCGAGCGCGCGCAAGGCGGTCGCCGCCGCCTCGTCACCGCGAACGATGGCCGAGAACTCGACACCGCGTTGGTCGAGGTGCGCGCGGAGTGGAGCGAACGCATCCGGGCGCAGGGGATGGTCGGGATCGCCGTCGGTCAGCAGAAACACGCGACGCCGACGTACGTCGCGGGTGGCGGCGGCGGCGTCGGCCGCCGACTCAATGGCGAGCGCGAGGTCGGTGCCGCCGGCGGGCAGGATGGCGTCGAGGAAGGTCAATCGTCCGTCCGGCACGTCGGTGCGAGCCGCCACCGGTCGCTCCGCCACCGCAATGAGCGCGTCGGGCCGATCAGAAAACGGCAGCACGCTCAGTTGCGTGCGCAGCGGCAGGCGACGATCGAGCGCGCGAATGGCTCGGCGGAGATCGGCGATGGCCGCGGGCACGGAGCCGGTCGATTCGCCCGTGCTCCCGCTTCGATCGAACGCAACGACGCACGCCAACCCGTCGCCCTCGTCGCGGCGGGGCCGAAGTGCCAGCAAGCGCTCGTACGCCGTGCCCGCGACGCCGCCCCGGCCGTACGCGTCGGGACCGCCGAGCACCAGCATCGAGCCTCCCATCGCGACGAATCGCGCGATGCGCTCGACGCCCGCGTCGTCGAGCGCCCGATACGGCACGTTCGAGGCAACGAGGAGATCGACGGCATCCAACTCGACGTCGCTGAGGGTCGAAACCCGCGTCGTACGCAGGCCGTCCTCGAACAGGGGACCCGCGGTGCCCTCTCCCACGATCACGATGCGGGCGACGTCGGTCGCAACGACGAAACTCACCCGATCGTTCGAGCGATCGTCGTTGGGCGTCCCCTCGTCGGGGACGAGTCGAACCTCGTACGAGTCCGACGTGCGCCGCGGCGCCGCGTCGACGAGGTGGACGGTCAGAGGCAGCAAGGGGCTCACGTCGACCGTCCGGGCGGAACGCTCCGCGCCGTCTCGGAAGAGCGAGGCACGCACACGGCCCTCGACCGACGCGGACAGCGTGACCGCCACTTCGACCGGCGCCGACGTGCCTGCCGCGACCACACGAACGGCATCGAGGGCCACATCGGCTGGAGCGGGCCACGGCGGCTCGACGTAGACGCGGTGGCCCGACGCCGCGAGCTCGCGCGCCGCGTGCTCGGCGTCGCCTTCGGTGTCCCGACCATCGGTGCGCAATCGCACGGCGCCGGGCTCGGCACCGAGTGCCGCGTCGGCGGCGCGCAATCCGTCCCCGAGCCGCGATCGATCGCGAGGAAGGACGGCCCGATTCCCCCCGTCGTCACGCGCCATGCGCACCCCGTCCGCCACTTCGAGGCGCACGGCGGCGGTCTCGTCGAGCGGCGACCACGGGCGGGCGCCGAGACTCTCCGAGACGTCCTCGACGTGAACGACCCGCTCCACCGTCGCCCCCCCCTGACAGGTCGGAGCCGCGAATCCGAGCGCGACCGCTCCGATCAACGCGCCGCGGACGACGAGGACACGCAGCGCCGGAGATCGAGCGGAGGGCGACACGTCCAGAGCATAGATCGCCCGCCCTCCCGGACGGGTTCGTACCTTGCGCCGAATCGGGTCCTCCGGGACAGGGTTGTCGCGGGATCGCCCGCTCGGCTACCATCCCGCCCCCCGCGCCGAGGGCGCGGGCACGGGAGCGTTTGTCATGAACAAGTCCGAGTTGGTGGAAGCCACGGCACGTCATCTGGGCTGCGGCAAGGCGGAGGGGGATCGAGCCCTCGAGGCGGTGACCGCGTGCATCGCCGCTGGGCTCAAGAGCCAGGGAGAGGTCGCGATCCCGGGATTCGGGACGTTTCGTCGCGTGATGCGCAAGGCGCGTACGGGACGCAACCCCAAGACCGGTGAACCGATCGAAATCGCCGCGAGCCGCTCCGTCGGCTTCCGGCCGGGCAAGGCGCTCAAAGAGAACGTGTAGTCCGCGACCGAGGTCGGGGGCGGCCTCGACCTCGGACGCCGCTACACCTCCGACGAGTGGATCGGCGCACCCGCGAACACGGCGTCGTCGCGATAGGCGACGAGCGCCTGTCCCGGGGCCGGCGCGAAAATCGGCTCGTCGAACTCGACCCGTGCGCGGCCGCCCACGCCTACGTGGAGCACCGCGGGCACCGGCGCCATCGCGTGCCGGATGCGAACCGTCACCCGAAACGGCTCCGACGTCGAATCGCGCGCGGGATCGAGATCCACGAAGTGGAGCGGCTCCGTCGTGACGACCCGGCGAAGGATCTCGCGACGAGGGGCCGCAACGACGACATTGGTCGCGGTGTCGACTCCGCGCACATAGAGAGCCTCGGTCGCCGAGACACGCAAGCCTCGTCGCTGGCCGATCGTGAAGCCGGCCGCGCCCCCGTGACGACCGAGTTCACGTCCGTCCATGTCGACGATCGGGCCGTCGGACAACAGCCCCGGCGCCCGTTCGGCGAGCACCGTGCGATGGTCGCCGCCGGGAACGAAACACAGCTCCTGGCTGTCGGGCTTGTCGGCGACACGAAGGCCGAGCGCCCGGGCTTCGGCTCGCACGTCTTCCTTGCGTGACTCGCCGAGAGGAAAGCGCGCGATCGCGAGTTGGTCCTGATCGAGACCGTAGAGCACGTACGACTGGTCCTTGCGCGGGTCGGTCGCCCGCAGGAGACGCGTGCCCCCGCCCGCGCGGGGCGCCGTGCGGGCGTAGTGCCCCGTGGCGACGACGTCGGCTCCGAGCGACGCCGCCATCTCGCGCAGCCGGCCGAACTTGACCGAGCGATTGCATTCGATGCACGGGTTCGGCGTCTTGCCGGCCGCATGCGCGGACACGAAGGCGTCGAGCACCGCGCGTCCGAAGGCTTCGGAGACGTCGACGACGTAGAAGGGGACGCCGAGCATCGCGGCGACGGCACGTGCGTCGCGGGCGTCGTCGACCCCGCAGCAGGACCGGCTCGCCGCGGGCGACGCCTGATCGTCGGCGGTGGCACCGGTCCGGTAGTGGACGGCGACCACGTCGGCGCCGTCGCGCTTCAATCGGTGGGCGGCGACGGCGCTGTCGACACCGCCGGAGAGGGCACAGAGCACGCGCATGGGCCCCATGAAACACCCGGGTCGAAGGAAGCCCAGTCCGGGCGCCCGGCGCTGATCCCAAAAGGGGCCGCAGGGCGGCCCCGCCGCCTATCATCCGGGGCCTCGGAGTACGCCCTTGGCCTCGATTCTCGTGCCGTTGATCCTCGCCGCCGACGCCCCCGCCACCACCCCCGCCCCGGGCGGTCAGGCGGCGCCCCAGGGCGGCATGCTCGACATGCTCCCCCTGTTCGCGATCATCTTTTTCATCTTCTACTTCCTCGTGATTCGTCCGCAGTCGAAGGAAAAGAAAAAGCGCGAGGCGCTGCTCAAGGAAGCCAAGAAGGGCGACAAGATCGTCACGACCGCGGGCATCCACGGAAAAATCGTCAGCACCGACGAAGCGACCGTGCTCGTCGAGGTCGACGACGGCGTGCGGTTGCGCTTCGACCGGGCCGCCGTCTGGCAGGTCAAGGCGCGCGAGGGCGAGGCGGCCGAACCCGCCGTCGTCATCGAGGCGGCGACGAAAAAGTCGTGACCGAGCGTCGCACCGTGTGCCGGTTCGCGTCCCGCCTTTCGGCGTTTGCCGTGGGCGCGGCGTTGGTCGCGGCGCTGCTCGTTCCGATGGTCGTGATGGTGCTCGCGGGGTCCTCGCTCGACGCAAGCACGTTCGACGGCCACGCGGCCGGCGATGCCGCGGGTACGGCGTCGGCGGCGGTCGGCGGCGCACAGCGTCTGCTGGCGGGCGGTCGCGACTCGGTCCCCGTCGCACTGCCCGTGTGCCCGTCCGCGGCGTTCGCGCCCGCCGACGCGTGCGCGGCGCTCGCGTCCATTTTCGCCCCCTCGCCGCCGCGGGCCGCGTCCGGCGACGCGGCGGCGACCGTCGAGGCTTCGCGTCGATTCTGACGACGTGCGGGCGCCGGGACGCATCGTCCTCGCGCGCCCCCGTTCGTCCGGCGCTCGCGAATCCTCGCGGCGCCCGTTCCCGGAGTGGTCGGGCCCGATCGGTCGGGCCGAATCGGTGGGAGGTGTCTCGTGACGGAACAGAAGCAGTTGTGGGGTCGCTGGGCCGTGGTCGTATTGGTGATCGGCGCCGCGGTCGGCGCGTTCTATTCGAAGCGGTCGAAAGACAAGCCGTACGGCGTAGCGCTGGGCCAGGACTTGAAGGGCGGCACGACGCTGCGCTTCTCGCTCGACGTCGAGCAGGCGCGTCGCGAGAACCGGATCACGGGAGGCGAATCGAACGCCGAAATCGTCGACTCGACGCTGCGCGTGATCGAGGACCGCGTCAACAAGTTCGGCGTCGCGGAGTTGAACGTCACGCCGGTCGGCGAGGGCAAGTTCGAGATTTCGCTGCCCGCCGAGATGGACGCGAAGGCGGTCACCGACCTCGTCGCGCAACTGGGCAAGCTCGAGTTCCGCATCGTCGTCAAGCCGTCCTACGATGCCGACGGCGCGACCTCACGCAAGCGCTTGGAGGTCTGGAAGGGCTCTGGCGCGTTCCCGGCGGGCGCCGAGGGCTTCGAGAACTTCAAGAAGAAGGAAGTCGAGGTCTTCGAAGCCGCAAAGAAGGGCGGCGTCGCGTACACGCCGACCGATCCCGCCTACCGCGTCGTGCCCTACGAGCGCGCGCCGGGCACCCCCGACTCGGTACCGATCAACTACGCGGTGATCGAGGAGCCCTCCGACCCGAAGATGCGCTTCGGGGGTGAGATTCTCTCGAATCCCCGTCCGAGCCTCGGCGACGAGGGTCACGTCGTCGTCTTCGAGGTGATGACGGAGTACCAGAACGTGTTCGGGCAGTGGACGGGCGAGAACGTGAAGCTGCCGATGGCCATCATCCTCAACGAGCAGATCACGACCGACCCCGTCATCAACGAGCAGTTGACGACCAACGTCCAGATCACGCTCGGACGAGGCAGCTATCTCGACGTGGACGCCGACAAGAGCCAGGCCGAAAAGGCGAAGTCGCTGGCGACCGTCCTCCAGACCGGCTCGTTGAAGGTCAAGCCGCGACTCGAGTCGACCAGCACGGTCGGCCCGACGCTCGCGGGCCAGGCGGTCCGCCGCGGCATCCTTTCGACCGCCATCGCGTTCGGGCTCGTCCTGCTCTACATGGCGATCTTCTACTTCGGCGCGGGCATGATCGCCAACGCGGCCCTGCTCTTGAACCTCGTGCTGTTGCTCGGCTCGCTCGCGTTCCTCGACGGCGCGCTGACGCTCCCCGGCATCGCCGGCGTCGTATTGACGCTCGGCATGGCGGTCGACGCCAACATCCTCGTGTACGAGCGAATCCGTGAGGAGCAGAACCGGGGCAAGTCGGTCCATCGGGCGGTCGCCGAGGGTTTCGATCGGGCGTTCACGACCATCGTCGATTCGAACGTCACGACGTTCATCACGGCGCTCTTCCTCCTGAGCTTCGGGTCGGGCTCGATCAAGGGGTTCGCCGTCACGCTGATCCTGGGCCTCCTGGCGTCGATGTTCACGGCGGTCTACGTCACGCGCACATTCTTCGAGACGTGGCTCGCCCGCGGCAAGAAGACCCACATCCGGATGCTCGGCGCCGGCGCGCCGCCGAAGGTGCGTTGGGTGAAGATGCGCCGCTTCTTCATCCCGATCTCGATCGTCGCCATGGGGATCGCGCTCACGATCTTCGCGGTGTCGCCGAGGCAGAAGATCTACGACATCGACTTCACGGGCGGCATGAAGCTCCAGGTGCGCTTCTCGCAGCCGACGTCGGTCGACGACGTCAAGAAGGCGCTCGACTCGGGCGCGCGCACGGTCCGGGTGAAGATCGACGTGGCGCGCGGGACCGACATCGGCACGAAGGAGGTCAAGGCGGGCCCCTACGACAACGCCGACGTCGTGACCGTCGGCGCGGGCGGCGGCGCCCATCAGGTCGAGATCCGCGCGCCGCTGATGTCGGGTTCGGACGCCGCGACGGCGTTGACCGAGGCGGAACAGCTGGATGCGCTCTCGGCGTACGTCAAGCAGGCGATGGCCGACCGCGTGGTGCCTTCGTGGGACCGCCGGGATCCGGAGGCCTACAAGAAGAAGGTCGACGAGAAGGACCCGACGGGCGAGAAAGATCCGCTCGCGGAGTTCGACGGCCGATTGACGCTCCGGGTCGCGATCGAGGACCCGCTCGACGTGCTGACCGCCGACAAACTGCGCGACGCCATCGTCAACCGGATGCCGTACGTTCGCTTCGACCCCCAGGCGCGCCGCCGCACGACGTATCCGGCGTCGATGGTCACGCGCAAGGTCGTCGTCAAGGACGTCGTCGAACCCCTCGCCCCGGGTGCGTCGGCGCCGGCCAAGGGCTCGGTCAAGACCTACGACCTCTGGTGGAAGGCCGAAACGTCCGACGGTGCCGCCGTCGAGAACTCGGGCGAGGGACTGCTGGCCGACCTCCATGCGTTCCTGAAGACGGGCGCCAAGGACGCGCTGAAAGGCATGGGCGTCGCCGAGTCTTCGCTCGAGGCGTTCGGACCCTCCGACACGTTTCCGACGGTCGACCTGATCGGCGCCGGCGTGGCCGAGCGTCTGCGTGACGACGCCGTGCTCGCGCTGCTCCTCTCGTTCATCGGCATCGTGATCTACATCGCGTTCCGGTTCCGCTCCTACGCGATGGGCTTCGCGTCGGTGTTCTGCCTCGTTCACGACGTGGTCATCGCGCTCGGCGTCGTCTGCATCGTCGACGTCCTGGGCGTCGTCGACGCCCGGATCAACCTGGCGCTGGTAGCCGCGTTCCTGACGATCGTCGGCTACTCGGTCAACGACACCGTCGTGACGTTCGACCGCATCCGCGAACTGAGAGGCAAATCGCCGACGATCACCTCCCAGATGATCGACGACGCCGTCAACCAGACGTTCTCGCGCACGATCCGCACGACGATCACCGTGCTGCTGACCGTCATCGTGCTGTTCGCGATGAACTGGGGCCAGCGCAGCGTGCTCGAGGGCCTCTCGTTCTGCCTCCTGATCGGCATCATGTCGGGCGCCTATTCGACGGTCGGCGTCGCGTCGCCCCTGTTGCTCTTCCTGCCCTGGTTCTGGGCGAAGGCGCGCACGTACCGCCCGCGCATCTGGGCGCTGACCTGGGCGACGAAGTCGCCGTACGGCTGGGCGCTGCTCGCGGTCGCGGCGGCCGTCGGCATCGCGGTGGCGGTGACGCACTCGGCGGGCTACGGCGCCTTCTGGGGCATCGTGGCGGTGCCGCTGCTCGCGACGCTCGGGCTCTGGCTCGCGTGGGCGACGGTCTTCGGCGTCGGCTGCTTCTTCGCGGCGTCGGCCATGATGATCCCCTGGTCGTTCATGGACGATCCCGAGAAGGCGATCGACGACGCGCGCCGTCAGGCGGGGTTGCCGCCGGCGGCCGTGGCCGTCTAGTCAACGTTTCGCAACGCCGACGGGCGATCCGTCGGACGAAGGTCCCGCCGCGCCATCGCGCGGCGGGACCTTTTCGTTCCGCGACCTATTCGTCGGCCGACTCGAGGACGGGTTTGCCGTCCGCGTCGAGGATCGTGCCGCCCTCGCGACGAACGGGTGCGAAGTGCCGGGGCGAGAGCCGCACGCGGGCGTGCGCCTTCCCATCGGGATAGGTCACCTCTTCGACGCTCCCCCACTCGCGAAGCCGCGCGAGCAGCTTCCCGTTGCCCGGGCTCGTGACGACGGTCACGTCACGCGAGCGCTTGTCGGTCGCCGCGAGGACGGCGGCGCCCAATCGATCGAGCCCCTCGCGCGTGACGGCGCTCACGCGGATCGCACCCGGCAGACGATCTTCCAGGACGCGCAACGCGAGCACGTCGGCGACGCGATCGATCTGGTTCAAGACCGCGAGCCGCGGCACGCCACCCGCTTCGATGCGCGAGAGCGTCTCCTCGACCGACTTCACGTGGGCGAGCGCGTCGGGGTCGTGGGCGTCGATCACGTGGAGCAGGAGATCGGCGCGGCGCGCCTCCTCGAGCGTCGTCAGGAACGACGCCACGAGATGGTGCGGCAGGTTCTCGATGAACCCGACCGTGTCGGAGAGGAACACACGGCGACCGGGCTTGATGTCCCACGCGCGCGTCGTCGTGTCGAGCGTCGCGAAGAGCCGGTCCTCGACGAACACGTCGGCACCCGTCAAGGCGTTCATCAGCGTGCTCTTGCCCGCGTTCGTGTAGCCGACGAGCGCCACGGTGAAGAGCTTGCCGCGAGCCTCGACGCGCCGCTTGCGCGTCGTCTGCATCTCCTTGATCTCGCGGCGCAGCGCGTGGATGCGAAAGCGCACGAGGCGGCGGTCGGTCTCGAGCTGGCTTTCGCCCGGGCCGCGCGAACCCTGGCTCGCGCTGCCGCTCGAGACCTCGCGCGAGAGGTGCGTCCACAGCCGCTTCAGCCGAGGCAGCGAATACTCCATCTGCGCCAGCTCGATCTGCGTCTTGCTCTCGACCGTGCGGGCGCGCTTGGCGAAGATCTCGAGGATCAGCTCCGTGCGGTCCATGACGGGCAGTTCCATCACGGTCGCGAGGTTCTTCGACTGCGCGCCCGAGATGTCGTGGTCGACGATGATGACGTTCGCGCCGATCGCTTTTGCGAGCGCCCCCACCTCGACGGCCTTCCCCTTGCCGATGAACGTCGCCGCGTTGCGGCGCTGGACGCGCTGGACGACCCGTTCGACGACCGTGTACCCTGCGGTGTCGGCGAGCCGCGCCAACTCCTCGAGCGGCGCGTCGTAGGTGACCGGGTCGCGCGGCATGTGGATGCCGAGCAGCAGCGCCTTCATCCTGCCGCGTCGGGCGCCGGCTCCCTTGTGACGGGGATCGTCGATCTTCATCGGGGTCTCTCGGGGGTCGATCGGGCGGCGGGACCGGCGTCCGACGCCCCGTTGTTCGCCGGCTCCTTCCAGATCGCGTGGCCGGCGCGATGGAGCAGATGGCAGCGCCAGAGCGCGTCGTTCTTCTCGGGGAAGTCGCGACGGAAATGCGTTCCGCGGCTCTCTTCGCGGAGCAGCGACGCCTCGGCGACGCAGCGCGCGACGGCCAGCATGTCGAGGAGGGTCAACCGCTCGACGGTGTCGGGCCCCACGCGGCGCGCGAAGCCCTCCCAGCCGCCGATCGCGGCGACCGCGCCGGTCAGCGCGCCCCCGTGGCGTTCGATGCCCACCATGCGCCACAGGAGCGCACGGAGCGAGGCGCGGAGGTCTTCCTCGTCGAGGTTGCCCGCGCGATCGGCGCCGGTGCCCTCGCCGCGGACGTGGACCGGGTGCGGCGGCTCGGCGGCCGCGATCTCGGCGGCCAGACGCCCGGCGCGATCGCCGAGCACGAGACCTTCGAGCAGACTGTTGGACGCGAGGCGATTGGCTCCGTGGAGCCCGCTGGCCGTCACCTCGCCGGCGGCGAGCAGGCCCGGGATACTGGTCGCGCCGCGTCGATCGACCCGCACGCCGCCGATCGAGTAGTGCGCGGCGGGACGGACGGGGATCCTGTCGCGTGCGACGTCGAGCCCGTGCGCGCGGCAGGCCGCCGCGATGCCCGGGAAGCGCGTGGCGATGCGCGGACCCAGGTGCGTCATGTCGAGGTAGACACCCTGCACGTCGGGGCGTGCCAGTTGGCGAAGGATCGCGCGCGAGACGACGTCGCGCGGTGCCAGTTCGCCGCGAGGGTCGGCGTCGAGCGCGAAACGACGCCCGCGGTCGTCGACCAGATGGGCACCCTCCCCGCGGACGGCCTCGGAGATGAGGATGCGGGGCACGCCCGCGAGGTAGAGCGTCGTCGGATGGAACTGGACGAACTCGAGATCGCGCAGCACGGCGCCGGCGCGCAGCGCGGCCGCGACCCCATCGCCGGTGGCACCGGGAACGTTCGTGCTCTCGCGAAAGACCTGTGCGTAGCCGCCGGACGCGAGCACGACGGCCCCCGCCCAGACGGAGCGGAGTCCTTCGGGGGTCAGGAGGAGCGCGCCCCGACACCGTCCGGAGTCGTCCGTCAGCAGATCGACGAGGAACGTCTTCGCCCAGAGGTCGATCGACGCCGAGCCCGACGCGGCGCGGCGCAGCGTGTCCCGGATCTCGGCGCCCGTGGCGTCGCCCCGCGCGTGGACGACGCGGGGCTCGCTGTGTCCCCCTTCGAGCGCGAGCGCGGGGGAGCCGGGCTCGCCGTCGAATCGGGCGCCCAGCTCGACGAGGTGACGGACGCGGGACGGTCCGGCCTCGACGACGTCGCGCACGACGGCGGGGTCGCAGAGCCCTTGGCCGACGTCGAGCGTGTCGCGCACGTGCGCCTTCAAGGACGCGGGGTCCTCGTTCATGACGGCGGCCACACCGCCCTGCGCCCACCCGGTGTTGCTCGAATCGAGGTCGCCCTTGGCGACGACGAGCACCCGTGCGCCCGCGCCCGCCGCCGCCAGTGCGGCGGAGTATCCCGCGACGCCCGACCCGACGACGAGCACGTCGGTCAGGTGGTGCGGCAGGCGAAACGTGTCGAACGGCAGGAGCCAGCGCGGCCCGGAATCGGTCATCGCCAGCATGCTACCCGGCCGACCGCCCGACTCCCGTCCTCACCGGCGTCGCGCGAGTCCGCGCGACCGCGGCCGAGTACGGCGGGAAACCGGTATCGAGAGATCCGAACGGGCAAGGGCGGGCGCCGCGGAGGCCGCTACTTCACCTGGCGCAGCTCGAGTTTGCGCTCCTCGGCGTCGTCGATCGCCTTGCACCAGGCCATGAAGGCCTTGTATTCGTCGGCACGATAGCGCGTGGGGCGCAGGTGCGCCTCGCGCCGGACCGTCACGCGGCCGCCCGCCTCGCGCCACGTCAGGGAGTACGTGCCGAGGCGGTGAAACACGACGTGATCCTCCGGCAGCGTCTTCACCACGAAGGCGTCGCCGAGCACGATCGTGAATTCGTCGAGGCGGTCGTCGCGACCCGGGAGCACGAGGTCGTAGACCCGCTCCGGGCGTTCGACGTACCGCGCGGACATGCCGAATTTGGGCAATCCGAGCGCGACCATGTACGAGTCGCCCTGCGGCTGTACGTAGTTGGTCATCGTGCCTTCGAGCACCATCTCGAACGACTCGCCCCGCTTCTCGAGACCGGGAAACGTCACCTTGACGAGCGAGGGTGAGGCGAAGTAGCGGTTGAACGTGTTCTCCGCCCACTTCTTGCGCGCGTCCTCGGTCGACTCCATCACGCCGCGCTTGGACTCGTAGTCTTCGGCACCGCGATAGTGGACCGAGCCCGCGACCCGCGTGCTCTTCGCGTCGGCGCCGAGCGTCACCTCGAACTCGGTCGAATCGAGCGTCTCGGGCCCGCTCGCGGGCAGGATCCGGATCGAGCCGCCCGCTTCGTCGGCCAGGAAATACATGCTGCCCCGGTAGGCGTCGGGGAGGAGACCGAACGGCGAGAGCCGGCTCATCATCACGAACGGCACGGGACTCTCGCCCTTGGGCTCGAGCCACAGGAACGACCGGCTGAACACCGACGCGTCGACACGCACCGGACCGCTGCGCGACTCGCCGTTCCACGGCATGGCGCGACCCGTGCGGTAGGGAACGCCCGCGACCCGGACGAGCGACTCGAAGAGTTCGCCGCGGTCGCCCGACTTGGCGAGCAGCGTCGCGGTCGGGCCGCCGCCCCCGCCGTCGCCGGTGATCTCGTCATTGACCCAGTCGTAGAGAGCGCGCAGCTTCGAGAGGTCGCTCATGCCGTCGGTCACGATCTTGCGCACGACGCCTTCGAGCAACGGCGTCGGGCGCGTGTTCGCTCGGTCGCCGAGCAGCTGCCATCGAACGTCGTCGAACTCGGGCTGGCGCGAGTAGTCGACGAGAGGAAGGATCTCCTGCCCGTCGGGCATGTAGCGCTCGGGTTCGATGCGCGGCACATCGCGCTTCTCCCAGATCGTGACGGTCTGGCCGTCCTTCGTCTCGACCTTCGGCTCCCCGTCGTAGTTGCGCTTGACGGGGTCGAGCTTCATCGACTCGGGCGAGATGACGACGAAGCGGGACAGCATGACGGGATTGGGCTCGTCGCCCCCGTGGTCCTGGAAGTAAAAGAGCCCGCCGTCGTAGCCCTTCGGCGTGCCCTGGCGCGTTTCGAAGTAGCGGTGCTCGATGACCGTGCCCGGCACCAGCCCCTCCATGTTGTAGGCGCGCCCGGGAATGCCCGAGGGCGCCATGACCCGCCCGTCGGGCAGGATCGCCCGGACCTCGAGCAATTCGCCCGTGTTCTGCACGTCGCCGTACTTCTTGACGGCGTTCTCGTCGAGGAGCTTCCACACCATGTGGATGTAGTTCTCCGTCGAGCCGTCCGCCCGGACGCGCGTCACGTCGTGGTCGAGCACCGTGATGGCGACGGCCTTCGGGTAGAGCCGCTTCAGTTCCACGTTGGACGGGAGCTTCGAGAGGAGTTCGTCGACGTTCGGCTCGAACGGCGCGCCGAAATCCACGTCGGTTCCCTCCAGACGTGCGAGCGTGCGCCACACGCTCGGCTGGAAGGGCTCGAGCGAGAGGCTTCGACGCAGATTCGCGATCGCTCCCGCGACGTCGCCCTTCGATTCGAGGAGGCCGGCGATCGTGCGGGGGTAGTCGTCGTCCGCCGGCACGAGCGCCTCGAGCGCGCGCCACTCGGCGAGCGCCTCGTCGTCGCGCCCGAGCTGGTGGAGCAGCGTCGCGACGCTCGAGCGCCATCCGAGCGCGTCGGGCCAGCGACGCGCGAAGCCACGGACGAGCGCGAGCGCCTCGTCGTGGCGACCCTTCTCGCGGAGTTCTTCGACCTGCGTGTAACTCGCGCCGCCGTCGTTCGCGTTCACGGCGAGCAGACGCCGGGTTCGCGCGGCGGCATCCGTCGCGTCCCCGTACTTGCGGTCGAACGATCGGAGGAACTCGAGCGCTTCGACGAGGTTCGGCGCCGCCTTCAGCGCCGCGTTCGCGGCCTCGATCGCCTCCCGCTCCCATCCGCGCTGCCTCGCGACGCGTGCAAGGGACATCCAGGCGACCGGCGAGGGCTGCGCCGCGAGCTGCGTTCGAAGCGCCTTGACCGCCTGATCGGGGTGGTCCTCTTCGTTCAGGTACTCGGCGAGCCGTACCCGCGCGGAACTGTGCGTCGGGTACGCCTTCGCGGCCGCCTCGAAGGCCTCCTTCGCGCGCAGCTTGCGTTGGACCGCCGGGAATTCACCGAACCCCGCGATGAAGCGGCCGAACGCCGCGCGGACGTTCGCGACGAGCACGCCATTCGACGCGTCGTTCGTCGGGACGGCGGCAAGCGCCGCTTCGAACGCACCGTACGCGTCCCAATCGCGACCGTCCTCGTCGCAGGTCATGGCCGTCGCGGCGAGGGTAGCGGAGTCGCGCCCGGCGACCGCCAAGGCCCTCTCGGCCGGTGTTCGATAGGTGCGCGGCGTGGCGACGCCGGTCGGCGCCGGCAACTCGGCACCGGCGAGCGGGTCGCCCTCCTCCACGTCGACGACGGGGAGTCCGGTTGCGGCGTCGACCAGCTTGAGGACGAACGAGGCGTCGCCCGCAACCTTGACGAGGACGCGGTTCCAGCCGGCTTCCAGATGCACGGAGGCCCAGACGGAAGCAGGCACCGGATCGCGCTCGCGATCGGCGACGATCACCCGGCCGCCGTTGACGAAGACCGCGAACGACCCCGAGCAATAGGCCTTGATCGCCACGGTGCGGGCCGCCTTCGACTTCACGCGGCCGATCGCGTAGACGACGCCCGAGCCGCGCCGGATCTGGTCCTTCGGTGAGATCCACACGTTCTCTCCGAGGACGGGCATCGGCATCCAGCGCACCGGTCCCCACGCGCCCTCCATCGGTGACTTCAGATCGATGTCACGCTTCTCGGGCGCGTACACCCGATGCACGAGCACGGGGCTCGACCAGCCGAACGGCCCGACGACGGCGAACCGTCGGAGGTACCCGCGGATCTGCCCGATCCGGTCGGCGGCCTCGAACTCACCGCGCGCGCGGGCCCGTTCGGCGAGCACGCTTCGGAGCGTCTCGTCGAGTTCGCCGTCGCGCACGCCGCGGGCGAGTACGGGTAGGAGCCGCTGCTCGACGACGGTGGGATCGGTCGCGCTGACCATGAGCGCGCGGATCTTGCCGAGCGCGGCGGCCGCGAACGGCGACTCGACATCGGCCGCGACGGCGCCCACGAGTTCCCCGAGCCACGCGTCGAAGTCGCCCTTCGCCTCGGCCTCCGAGCCCATGAGGACCCGTGCCAGGGAGTCACCGTCCGCCCGGACGGGCGAGGACGGCGCGGCGAGCGCCGCCCACAGTGCGATCGAACAGGCGATGCGTCGGATCATGGATGGCCTCGAAGGTCGGGAGAGACGGCCTCGGCCTCGCGTACGCCGCGACGGCCGAAGACCTCGGTACTCGATGCGGAAGCGCCGCGCAGGCCGCTACTTTCCGTCGCGCGGCTTGTCGGCGGGCGCCGGTGGGGTCGAGGGCACCGATGGCGGCGGCGACTCGCCCTTCTTCACCTTCCACTGCTGCTGCGTCAACGCGCCGGCCCTCGTCACCGCCTCGCGGAACGCCGCGTAGTCGGAGACGGTGACGCGCTCGCCCAGCATGCGCAGGTCGCGTCGAAGACGGAGTTTCGAGCCGTCGGATGACGCCGTCGAAACGAAACTGGCGCTCGGCAACTCGAACTTCGCGTCTTCCGGGGGCGCCGTGACGGTCCAGCCGGGCGGAAGCTCGTATTCGGCCTCGGTCAGGTAGCTCATCGCGGTCGACATGACGAGGTCGTGCTCGCGCGTCGGACGCGCGACGAGGCGCTTCAGGCCGCCCGACGCGTCGATGAACGCCGTCGGCAGCGTCAGGGCGTCACCCGAACCCTGCACGAATTTGGCGATCTCGAGCGTCACGCGAAACGAGGCCTCGGGTTTGCTCAGGTCCTTCAGGTCGTCGAACTTCGAGTCGGTGATCGAGAGTTTGCCGAAGGATCGGAACACGCGCTGAAGCACGAGCGGACGCTGACCCTCGACGCTGAACATCTGACGCATCGAAACCGAGTAGTCGCCTCGCCACGTCATTTCGCAGGTCGCGGTCGCGCTGCCGTCGTCGCGCACGACGACGTGCCATTTCTGGGCCATGCCCATCGATTCCGGGGCGCCCTTGGGAACGGTCATCAACTCCGCGCCGTCCGGCTTGACGACGAGCACCCTCGCGCCCTGATCCATCACGGGCGGAAGGAACGCGGAGGCGTACTCCGCCGTGCCGTCGAAGAACATCGGCGTGCCCTTGCCGTCGGCGTCGGGTACGTAGGCGATGCAGTGGTTGAAGTGGCCCACCATCGGGAGGGACAGATCCTCCTTGCCGCGCGCTTCGGCGGCGTAGATCAACACCGGATAGCCCTCGACGCCGATCTCCTTGATCATCGTGTTGAAGAGGATGGCCTTGTCCTTGCAGTCGCCCTCCTTCTTCTCGAAGATCGCCGCCGCGGTGTAGGGCTTGTAGCCGTGCGGGCCGAAGGCCCACGCCTGGTAGGTGATCTTGCCGGTCACGAACTCGTAGATGGCGCGGAGCTTGTCGATCCGCGTCTCCTTGCCGGCCACGAGTTCGGCGACCTTCGCCTTGATCTCGTCGGTCGGCTGGTGTTGGTCCTTGATGAGCGCCGACCACCAGCGCGCGAACTCGCTCCAGTCCTGGTACGTCGAGACCTGCACCTGCGGGCCGATCTCGCGCATGTCCGGCATCTCCGGCTCCTGGCGGACCTTCGCGACGTCCTCGCTCGTCCAGCCGTAGACGCGGGTCCTGCCGTCGTCCTTGAGCGTCACGACGGGCTTGACGTCGAAGTTCTTCTGGTTGAAGTAGAACGTCCGTTCGGCGGGCGTCAGCAGCGTGCGCTCGATCCGGAGCGCGGGCACCTGATCGGCGAAGAACAGGTCGTCGCCGTAATAGTCGCCGAACACGCTCTGCACACGGTCGTCGCGGCGGAACTCGACGTCGATCACGTCGCCGATCTCGAGCGGCGGAAAATCGGCCATATACGACGACGTCTTCGCCTCGATCACCCGGCCGTCGGGCTTGACGACGCGCGCGACCTTCCACTTGAACGACGCGCCCCAGCCTCCGGCGTAGTAGCGGTCGAACTGCTTCTTGCCGGCTTCGGTCAGGATCTTCGCCGCCATGTGCGTGTAGTTGCTCGACGTCGCGTCACGGTTGACCTTGGTCACCGTCTGGTCGAGGAGCGTGATCCAGCCGTCGTTCTCGGGATTCTGATAATCCTTCGCCTTCCCGATGAGGGCGGCGATATCGACGTGGTAGTCGTCCTCGTAAGGCGCGACTTCGGGATCGAGAAACTCGACGTAGCGCTCGATCGACGTGAGCTTCGGGTTGATGCGGAGAGCCTCTCGCAGCGTGGCGAGCGACTCCTTGTCACGACCGGCCTTGGCTTCCACGCGGCCGAGCGCGAGCAACAGGCCGTCGTCCTCGGGCGCGACCCGGAGCGCGTCCGAGAGCGCCGCCGCCGCACCCGCGAAGTCTTCGGCCCCTTCGAGCAATTCGGCCTTGCGCGCGCGCGACGACGTGTCGTAGGGATTCCAGGCCGTCATCTCGTCGAGCAGACTGATCGCGCCCTTCCAATCGAGAGCCCGCGCAGCCAATTCGGCGGCTTTGCGGCGCGCATCGTTGCTGCGGCCGTCGAGTTTGACGACGAGGCGCCACGCGGCGGCGGCGTCGGGCCCCATGGCCTTGTGCTCGGCCTGCTGCGCGGCCACACGCGCGGCCTCCTCGACACCGACCGACCCCTCCGCGGCGAGCGCTTTTTCGCGCTCGAGATCGCCCTCCGAACCGAGCCCCCGACGCTCGAGCACGGCGGAGAGATCGAGCCTCGCCTGCCAGTAGTCCGGGTTGACGGCGAGCGCCTTCCGGAGGAGCCGCTCCGCCCGATCGAGGTTTTCGAGCGAGTGCGTGTAATACGAGGCGAGCGCACGATACGCCACCGCGTACGTCGGATCGAGTTCGATCGCCTTCTCGCGCCCGGCGCGTTGACGATTTTCTTCCTTTTCGACCGTCATCTCGGCCGGCGGGGCCGCCGCCTCGGCGTAATGGAAGCGGTAGATCGCGTTCTTCGGCTCGGCCTCGGAGGCCTTGCGAAGCAGATTCTCGGCCCTTCGGTCGGCATGTGAGTCGAATTCGCGCCGGTAGTGCAGATACCCGAGGTGGAAGAGATCGCGCGCGGACGGGTCGCCCGCATCGTCGAGCGAGTCATATCGCTGCTTGGCTCCGCCCGAAACCCGGCCCCGGAAATCGACGGCGGGGCCCGCGGCCTTCGACGCCTCGTCGGCTTGGTCGCGCGTCGTGGCGAACGCCACGCCCGCGAGCGGGGACCCGTCGGCGGCCGTCAACCGGGCGCGAAGGCCCCATTCCCCGGTCTGGTCGTGGACCTTGATGAGCAGGACGTTCCAGCCCGCATTGAGCGTCACGCCGACGACGTCCTGGTCGAACTGCATGCGGCGCCGCACGTCCCGGGTCAGGACCTCCTTCCCGTTCCACCAAACGCGCACGGCCTCGTCGGACCCGAGGCGCACGGCGGCGGCACCCGCTTCGGCGCTGCGGACGAACGCCACCGCGTACGCGGCACACTGGTCGTGCGGACGAAGCACGGCATCGAGATCGAGGTACCCGAGCGGCTCGGTGACGGGCAGTTCGCGCCAGGCCACACCACGTTCTTTGCCGGTGTACCCGGTGTCGAGATCGAGTTTCTTCTCCGGACCGAAGTCGGTCTTGAACCCACGACCGCGTTCGTTGTCGAACGGGCCGATCACCCAGTAGTGGCGAACGAGGCCCAGCGATTCCGCGACCTTGGCCGCACCGGCCAAGTCGCCGCCCGCGAGCAGGTATTGCGCCCGATCAAAGCGCGCGCGCGCCTCGAGGACAGGGCCGAGCGCCTTCGCGTCATATCGCGCCAGGAACTGCTCGCACTCGCGCTGGCGCGTCAAGCGCTCGGCGAGCGAATCGATCTTCTCGAGAATGACCTCGGCTCGCGCCAACTCGACCTCTCGCGCCGCCCCCCCGCCTTGGGCCCGTTTGGCGCACGCGTCGAACGCCTCCCTGAACCCCGAAAGCGCATCCCCGAACTTCGCCTGCGCCTCGGCCCGCAGCGCCTTGTCCTCGAGGGCGTCCACGACGTCGGCACCATCGCCGGCGAGACAGCGGGAACTCGATCCCGCGAACCCTGCGGCGACGGCCGCAAACGTGATCCAAACGACGCAACGAGGGCGACTTTGCATGAACTCTCCCGATCGAACGACATCCGAAGACGACTTCGCTCCCCGATGATACGGGCCCCCACCGCCCCCCGTCGCCCCTCCGCTCCTTTTCCGCCTCGGATCCGCTCCGGAAGCCGGGTGCTTTCCGGGGGTTGGGGATGGGATCGCGCGAGGAGCGCCGGCGCGACGCGGCCTGGCGGCGGCCGCGAGCGCCGTGGCGACGAAGCCCGATCCCGCCCCCAACCCCCGGAAAGTGGAGGTGGTCGGATTCGAACCGGCGACCCCCGCCTTGCAAAGGCGGTTTTGTCCCTTGCAGAAATTCGTCACAACTCTCTATCCAGTCGTCGATTCCACCCGAATCACAATTCACACAGTGAGCGCCATCCCTTGTGCATCCCTTGAAAATCGTTTGTCGTCGTTCAATGGGTGGCCTCGGCGACGGTCGGTTTGGGGTCCGATTCAGCGTCAAGAGCGGCACCGATGGCGTCGATCGCCGCACGTCCGGACGCGGGTGCGAAACGCGCGTACCGCATCGTCACCGAGAGGGTGCTGTGACCGAGAATTCGCGCGACATCTAGGATCGGAATCCCCGCCGCGACCATGATCGAGCCGGCCGAGTGCCGAAGCCCGTGGAGCGTCAACCCGTCGCGCTTCTCTTTGGGAATCGCATCGCACCCATCGACCGTCGTGCCGAACGTGTCCCGGATCGTCGCCACGCTGAGCGGTGAGCCGTCGCCATGAAGGAAGACGTGATCGGAGCCGTCGAGTGCCGGGAGCGGCCGAGTCGCGCGCATCTCCTTGAGCATCGCTTGCAGAGCAGTCGTCATGGGAATCGTCCGCCCTCGGCCCGCCTTTTCGGAGGCCGATTCGATCGTGAGTTCCCGACGGGCGAGATCGACCGACCTCCAGCGGAGCAACAGCAGTTCGTTTCGACGTGCGCCGGTGTGAACGGCCGCGACGATGAACGGCCGCAAGACGGGCGGACACACACGGATGAGCGCCGCCGCCTCCCCCGCCGTCAGGTGGACCCGTTCGGGTCGCCCCTTCTCGGAGAGGCGCGGAACCCGTTTCATCGGGTTCGTCTCGACGTACCCCATGCCGATCGCCCACCGGAAGACCGCCGACACTAGGTTCAAGTCCTTGTTGATCGTCGTCGTGGCCGCCCCCGGGAGTTTCTTCGAGACGAAGCGCTCGGGATCGGGGAGCGCATCGAACGCCTCGCGAGTTTCCCCCTCGCCCCGTGGACGGAGCCGCTTCACCGTGCGCGACGCCTGGCGCTCGGCGATCCAAGGGAGGAAGTCCGCCGGCTTTAGGGTGGCCAGCAACTTGGTCGCCCACGGCGCGCGCGCGAGCATCCCGAGGCGAAACCGGTCGTCGGCTGTCGACGACGCACGCTTGCGGCTCGCCGAGTACGCGAAGTAGTGCGGCGTCGCTTCCTTGAACGTGAGCCTCGCCCCGATGAAGTCCCCGAAACAGTCCGAGAGTACGGTTTCGATCGGCAGCCCACCTTCAAGCAGGGTCCGGGCGCGCCGGCGCAATTTGTCGGCCGTCTTCCACGTCGAGAAGGGTCCTCGCTCGTACTGGTGCCCGCTGGCGACGATTCGGACGTAGTACCGATCTCCGCGGCGCCGGATCGTGCCCCACGGCCGTGAAGCACTCGATGTCGCCGCCGTGGCTGCAGAAGTCTTGGTGGATTCGCTCATCGACTGTCTCCACTTCGCGGTCGACGGTCGGGTCGAGGACCCGCCTTCCCGAGCGCGGACGCAACCAGATCCCGTACGAGAAAAGAGAGACCGCACTTCCTCCGCTTCGCCTCCGCAGCAAGCTCACGTTGGAGCGACGCCGGGACTCGAATCGAGAGGACGACGGACGGTACGCCAGGTTCGAAGGGCCTCATGGATTTCATTGTATGACAATGTACCGACATGTCGTCAAGCCCTATTCGCGACGGCGGCCCCGCTTCAGGAGCGATACCGCCCACGCCGGGGCCTCGGGAACGGGAAGCGGTCCGACCCGGGAAGTCGCCGTGATCTCTCTGGCCTTGAACGCGGCGAGCATGGACTCGCGGCGGACAAAGATCCGGCGGCCGATCGTGAAATAGGGCCCGTAGTCCCCCCGCAGGACCGCACGGCGGGCTCCATTGCGGGTCATGCCGAACGCCGCTCCGATGGCGCCGAGATCGAGCACCTCGGGAAGCGTCGCAGGACTGGGAAGCGACCCGTTCAACGTCGGCGCCCCCCACCGAATGAGAGTCGCAAGTGGCAGGCATCGAGCGGCTGTGCGTTCAGGGTTGGCGGTTGCACCGCACCCGATTGACTTCCCGCGAACCTGACTACAACCTCAGCGTGGTTCGCGGAATTTTGGAGCGTGCCTCCGTCGTGCTCGGCCGGGCGCGCCGACGGCGAACGACCGGGCAGCTGTGACGGTGCCGCAGATTGGCCGCTCGATGCCTTGAGTACCGCTCGGTCGCGCGCGGCGAGAGCTCGGGCGACGGCGTCCAGCATCAGGACGATAGAAGGGTTCGCGATCAATCGTGCGCGAGTGGACCCCGGACAATCAAAAATTTGGGTGCCCGTGCCACGGAAATTGACGCAGGAGCCCGAAGGCCTGCCACCTTCACGCCCCGGAGTGGTCGACGGTTGCTGACCGTTGGCCCCTGTCGCATGCACAGATCATGTCGCGCTTGACCGTCAGCGCATCGCCGGCGAGAGCCGAATCAGCTCACGCGCCGAGTAGCCGGACGCGTACGGGATCGGCGCACCCTTCGCCAACTCTCCGGGATCCTCGGTCGATGCCGAGAAGCCAGCTGGTCTCCCGAGCCTCGCAGTCTTCGAATCCGCGAGCGGCCGCGCTCGGGCGCTCGGAGTCGGCGATTTCTGGACCCACGGACCACCCTCCCCCCGCACCCCCCCACACAACGATTCTCGCCCGCTATCGATCCGCCGAACCGAACACCGCGAGCACCCGGAAGTGCTCGAAAACGACGATCGCGTCCTCGGTGAACTCGAGCCCGAGTTCCCGGGCCTCGCTTTGGAAGTAACGGACATGTCCTTCCCGCCAGTCTTCCAACGTCCGGTCACCCTCCCCCTCGGCAAACGCGTGCTCCGCCGTGATTTCTGCAAAGCGCAGACGCTCCACGCGCTCCGTCCGGATTGCGCACGCCGCGTACCCGAACCCGTCGGTGACGATCGAGACGGTGCCCAATTCGGGCACCGGCGAACCATCATGCTTGGCGGCTTCGAGCCAGCCGGTGGTGCCACGCTTGATCCCTTTCGTCACCAGGTGGACGAGCTTCGCCGACAACCGGGGCTCGTTTCCGAAGTGGAACACGTCCAGCACGCGCGTGGGTGGTTCCCACCCGCCGAGCATCGCCTCCAGGTAGAGCTGAAAGCCGGGCTCGTCGTCTGCCGCCCACGTCCGGAGGGGCGTCCAGCCCTCGCCGCCACCCGGACGTTCGATGAGAAACAGGAACTCGGGTGCCGCGTCGAGGCCACGGAGCCCCAACGGTATGCCGAGGGAGACACCGATCTCGTGGCGCGCCGCCTGCTGCGTCGCCGCGAGAGCCCGCATGCCCGCGGGCACTTCGCACGTGAGGCGCCGCATCCCGTGGGAAACGTCGAGGATCCAGGCGGTCGCTCGCATCGCTGCCTACCGTAGCGCACCTCCGCGTCTCTCGGTCGGAACCGATCGACGACGGCGCGGTGAGGCGCCTGGACTTCAGATCTTGCACCGCGTCGCATCGGGAGGTTGTGCGATTGCTCCGACGCTCGATTGTTCGTGGCGTTCTGACCGCAACGATCGGGGAGATCCCTCTCCCTGTCGCGACGATCGGCGCAAACGGCGATCGGCTTCCCCCTCCCCCCATTCCAAGAAGCGGGACGTCATCTCGCGACGCTCGCCACGTGCACTTTTGAGGGACTCGCTCCCGATCGGACGTGGAGGGCAGGCGGAAAGCACGCCCGCGAACGAAGCGCAACGACGGACCAAAGCGTTACATCGAGTGCAGACAACGGGTTACGGCGGCGGCGGATCCACGTCGGTAACGCCTTCGCGTCACCGTGCGGGGAACCGTTGCGCGTCGAAGACGGCGCGTGTGCCCCGCCGACGACACGAGAGTTCTTTGGGCACGAGCCGCGGGACAAAGGCAGCGGAGGGACTTCGAATCCTCTGACCGTCGATTCAAGCGGTGCGGCGCATCCGCCTCGAGCCCACCGAATCCGCGTTCTGATCGCGAACTTTCCCTGCCCTTCGACGGCGCTCTTGCGGCGCGACCGTCACGTCGGATCACTGGGCGTCAGCCGGAGAATTCTTCTTTGGGGGACGCAGCGGGGGTCTCGACGTTCACCACAACCGGCAACCCGTCGAGCTGCTCCACGGGATCGTCGTGACGTTGGACACGCCCACGACGAAGTCCCGGCGGCCGCTTCGGCACGTGGCGGCGTCCGCGACGTGCGTCGGGGTGCCGGAGGTCGTCAAGTACGCTTCGGAACGCGGGGCGGCCGATCCGCGCCGAGGCCATCGCTGGACACGCGGCATGGTCCTCGCCCCTCCGTCGTTACGGACCCGCGGTCGTTCGATGGTCGAGGGCTCCGAGGCGTCGTCGAGCCCGACGGCCGCGGCGCTGGTGTGACCGTCGACCACGCCGGCCAGCGATCACGCTCCCCCTGCGGCCGGCATGGCACGTTGTCAGCTTGCTGGCGGTGTTCGAGCCGAAGCGCCGTCGATCGAGGGTGGACGGAACGGAAGCCCTCCCGCTGTCTCCCCCATCCGGAGACGGCTCGGGCGAGCCCTAGATCCTGGGCCGAAGCGGCGGCTTCCACGGGTCCGGATGCGTTCGATGCCTTCGCCAAGGGGAGCGGGCTCGTCGATGGCGGCTTCGGGCCCGAGGGGCTCGACGTTCGACGGCCACACGCGTCTCCGGAACGACAGCTCTCACAGCGAGTTCGCGTCGCGGAAGTGACCTGCGGATCAGCCCTGGACGGACACCCGGGTATAGCCCGGAAACATGCGACAGCCCGTCTGGCATAGGTTTGCACCGAAACCTCGGTAAAACCACGCAAAACCCGCTTCCTCGTCAAGAATCACGACGTAGTGCTAAAAGTCGTAGATCTAGGGAATTCAGTCGAAAAACAACGGCATTTTGACCCACAGAGAGTCGGCAAGAAGGGTGGCCGGACACGCGATGCGGGCGGTGCCACGCCGGCCTCGGCCGCTTCCCCTCGAGCACAGTCTCCGACGGACCCCAACCGAAGTCGGAGAGCCGCTCTCGCACGGCTGCGTCCGACGGACGCGGCCCGACCGCCGGGCCGTTCTCGGTGTGTCCGCCGCCCGAGCCGGGACCGCCGGCTCGATGGCGACGACACCACCGAAGTTGGCGGTGTCATCGCGGACGTCGAGCCGTCGGCGCCGTCGACGCCGTCGATAACCGAGGGGTCGTGCGGCGTGATCAGGGGTCGGACGACGCTTCCATCGCGGCCGCGGCATCGGGGCAGGGGTGACGGAGCCGATCCGGGAGAAGCCGCCGAGTCCACTCCCCCGACCGATCCACGGCGGCTACGACAGGGCTCGCATTCGTCGGGCGTTGACCGTCTCTCGGACGGCCAGCGCGCAAGCGCCATCCTGACCGGGGGAACGGTCTCCGCAGACGCCGCACGGGACAGCCAAAACCAACCGGACCTTTCGATCGTAGGTGAGCCCACGGATGAGCCCAAAACCCGTAGGCGGGTATAGCCCAAGAGTGCGAGCTGATCCCTGGTGTATGAGTTCCCGTCTGAAGCTTCGTACAACTTCGTGAAACTATCCACAGCCCCTCGACGCCAAGGACGCAGCAGGAATCAATTCAGCATGAAAATCGATACGTCCGACGACGGAGTTCTGGGTCGAAAGAAGGGCAGGAGAGCCGGCCAGATCAGACGCGCGTGGTGCCGCCGCCCGCAACGACGGCGTAGCTGCGCTCGACGACTCTCCGACCCGTGGCCGAGTCCGGCGGCGGCGGGGAGACATCGCGCAGGGGGGCCGTCCTCCCCCCGGTCGGTGGACGACGACGGCTGCGCCGACGAAAAGGGGATGAAGTGGGGCGTCAACATCCACTTCGACGCCGTCTCTTGAAGGCGGAGAGGCACCCGGGTCCGTATCAGGCCGATTCGGACCGAGGCCAGAGAGATTCGCGACCACGCGGGCTCCAGCGCGTCGCCGGACCGCCGGATTCGAGCCAACCCGGTCATGCGAGCCCCGAAAACTCTCGAAAATCGTTAGGAAAACGGTCGTTGCATCGAGAAAGCGGTAGTCGCGCGACCGACGCGTCGACGGCGTGGCACTCACGATCAACGC